>RDYY01000136.1 GCA_004293505.1 Sphingobacteriia bacterium
TAAATACTTTGTTCAGGGCAGGGCTGATGTGGGAAGTTAAATCAATGAATTCAGCACCCAATGCATGGTTACCTTGTGGAACCAATAGCACTTCTTTGTTCAGCGCAGGGATGGAGTCAAAGGGAAGCATTTGTTTTGCCACCAAACGTTTGTATTGTAAGTATGCCCGCTGGTTTTTCAACAGCAATGTTAACAATGATGATTGCCCATCACCGGTAACAGTCAACAATTTTTTCCCCGTTAATGAAGTGATTTTACCTGATTTTTCATGTGGAAGCCTGACATAAAAAATGCTTAATTCTACTGGGTAATCAACATAAGATTGAATCAATATATCAACAGGCACTTTTTTTCGATAAGCGACCAGGTCCCTGTTGTTGTGCAAAATTTCCACCGCCCACCCCCTTTCTCCCCTGTCTGGCTTGGCCACAACAGGATAATTTAATTGGGCATGATGCATTCGTTCCATGATGTCCGGAACACTGGTAGTTTGTGATACAAAAATGGTTGTTGGAAATGAACCAGGGGGAAGTGATTGAAAAATACGCCATTTGCTTTCAAAGAACATTCCTCCATTTTCAATACCAGGATTGGCTGCTTGAAAGAAAAAAAAGGAACGGGCTTTGAGGGCCAAATAGGCATAATAAAAAAACACGGGGGCATATACAAGCCACATGGGCCAATATTCCCAGTGTCTGCTGCGAATCCAAAAGCATTTTACATGATACAAGAATGGATTAACCATGTGCTTCTAAACTTAATTGAGCCCAATGCGATTGCTGGGATAAAAGGTCACGGTGCAAGATTTTGGCTATACGATGGGGTTCCAACTGCAAGTGAGAATAACTGAGGGTCTCTACATTGCCCCGCTTGATCAAGAATCCATTTTCGGTGTCCACCTGTTGGCCAAAAAAATCAAATATTGATTCCGCTGAAACCAAAGGTGCAGTTTGCATCCAATCAGTAAACATTTTTGCTCTTTTGCGTTGGGCTGTAGAACCATACAAAGTAGCAGAAGACCAAATGGCAAACTGATCAACTGGGTATTCGTTTTCATGTTTTGCTGTACCATCCCAGACCCATTCCATCAAGTGAAAGTTTTGCCAAACAACCAGGGTAAAGGGTTCAATCTCATCCAAATTTACCTTGTCCCAATGCGTTCGGGGATGGATGGCGCCCAACATGGCTTTAACTACTTCTCCCCTGCTGTGCCGATACTGGTCTTTTCGCACATGGTTTTTAAAGCCTCCATTCAATAAAACAACAACGTTTCCTAGGGCATTTACACCCATCCAAGTACCCCTGCCCATCGGCACAAGGGGTGCCAAAACATTCATTTGATTCCACTCCACCACACTGGGGGCAAGCGAAGTGGTCAAGAGGGGGTTTTCATCCCGCAAAGAGGCAAACTGAAAACCTGCAGCGGTGGGAATATACAAGACTGTGCACATGGATCAAATCTGGCTCTGCTGTTGTTGTACAGCTGCCTGCTGTGAACGGTATTGAATGGTTGATTCCGCTACGCCAAATTGTTCATCGATGATGTTTAACTTCAACTCAATGGTGGCCGTTTTGATCAAGGCCAAATGGTGAACGGCGTGTTCTGCCTGGTAAACCAATTCTCTGGCAAAACTGGTTTCAACCCATTGAGGGGGATCCTGCTGTTTGGCTATTTGCAGTTTGAGGGGCTTGTCAATTTGGTCGAAGTTCTTGCCAGCATTTTGACAAATTGCCAAAGCCAGACCCAAATCAAGTTCCAATGCATGGTTGCGGTCACGGTTGGTGTAATCGATCAGGCCTTGGTTGTATCCAGACAACAAGCAATGTAAAATTTCTAAAATATGACGGGTATGCTCTCCGATGGTTGCCCCTCCTAAGTGATAAATGGGTTGGGTAAACTGAAGAGGATCCAATTGTGTCAGCAAATGGTTCAACTGTTGTAATTGATGGATCAAAGCATGTTTTGACATAAATAAGACAGGGTTAAACTATTTTTTGGTGAAATGCTGAATCAAATTAGTCCAATGTTTTCGTTGCATGATCATGAGCAGGAAACAGGCAACCCAAACCACCCCTGCCAAGAAAAACAATTGACCGCCATCGTTTGCTGATGCTATTCCCAAAACGGTTAAGTGACTCAAAATGGCCCCACTCATTAATCCCAGCCCCAGCCCTGCACCCATCCAACTCATTTTAGGCCACAAGAGCAAAATTCCCGCTACCAATTCTATGCAACCAGTTGCCACCCTGCCCCAGGGTTCTACACCCAAGCGCGTAAATAAAGCTACGGATTCTGGGTGAGCAGAAAATTTGAAATAAAGGGTTTGAAGAAGGATGATGGCAGCCACTAACCTTAAAATGAAGGAAACAATGGAAACATAAGATTTGAACATGGTCAAGAATTAAAGTATGTACAAAATGAGCGGCAGGATAGATTGCTTTTATTGCTTTTTATTCAAAGCTGGCCAATATTGATTGGCTTGAGCAATCCTGTTCAGGCTGTCTTTGACCCACATTGATTTTACTTTTGGACTGTAATTCAGGTATAACTTTCCTTCTACAATGGTCCAGGCTTGAGGATCGGTGGGAGACAAGTGTTTTTCACTGGCGCCGTAGGCGCAATACCCACCATATTGGGGTGCAAATTTCTCAGGGTCAGACACAAACAGTTGTTTGTTGGCCAAACTGGCAAACTTCCAGGTACTACCGCTCCATACATGGGTAATGGAATCATGGCCGCTAACAGCTGCTTGCTGAACAAAATAAGCAACAGGGTCATAACCAGCAATGGCTACATTGCCCTTGTTGTAGAATGAAATGTTTTGAGCGCTTAGTGTAAAAGTAAAAACAACAAGACTGTTGAAAAGGATACATCTCAATAAAGGTTTCATGTGAGGGGTTTTGGCAAAGCTCTTTCAATCTTTGATCTGGAGCTGTATACCTAGTTCCCTAAAACATGTACATTTTTCCCTTTAACAAAGCTTATTGGGCTTGGTTTTTTTGCCGCAAGGCCAAAGGTGAATGACCTGTGGTTTGTTTGATGTATTTGCTGAAGTGTGAAGGTTCGGAAAAACCCAAATGGTTGGCAATTTCTTTGATTGACTTCTCGGTATACTTTAGCATCCTGATGGCTTCTGCTGTAATACGGTCTTGAATGACTTCAATGGGCGTTTTTGCACCCATTTGTGAAAAAACATTTGAAATGGTTTTGGGTGACTTGTGCAATAAATTGGCATAGAACTTTACTTTGTGTTCTCTTCTGTAATGAATTTCGACTTGTAAATTGAAATGCCTGTACAAGTGAAAACCCATTCCTTTGTCTTGGCCATTGGGTAAATATATTTTCTTGGCCAATCGCGTGATTAAAATAATGAGCCTGACCAACAACATCCTTAGCATATCTGCTTTATTGGTTTCCTCCTGAACAAACTCTTCTTTGAACTGGTCCATGAGTTGTACCAAGTTTTCTGTTAAAGCAGCAGAAAGTGGGATAAACAAAGTAGGTGTTGGGCCATAAAAAACAAATCCAACACAACCTACCTCGGCGTCGTGGTTGACGATGCAATAAAATTCGCGGTTAAATTGCCACATCACTATGTCACCTGGGCGTTGGAACCTAAATGATTGGGACATCATGATGGGCAAAATACTATTGGCTTCAAATAAATATGCCACGTCATCAATGGTAACCTGCTGGGCTTCCCCTCTATTCCAAGCAATGGAATAAAGCTTTTCATTGGATTGGGGTGATCCATATGACCTAAAAACTTCCTTTTCGGATGCCAACATCACTAATTTTCCTTGGTCTCTTTGATCTTGGTAGGTCCATTTCATGGTCAGCGAAAAGATAAAAAAAATTGAGCACCAAGCGGCATGAAAAGATTACCTCGCTGCGCTCGGTGATCCTATTGGGGGGGGGATTCAACCAAGAGAAAACCCGGGCGGGAACCGCCCGAGGGTTTTTGCGTCTCACGTCCACCCTCAAGCAAGCTTGGGGTGTCCGTTCAACGCAAAAACCCCTCGCTTTCGCGAGGGGTTTTCTGTTGGTTGTCGGGAAGACAGGATTCGAACCTGCGACCCCCTGGTCCCAAACCAGGTGCGCTACCGGCCTGCGCTACTTCCCGAGAACAAACGCCGGAAACAAAAAATCCCCTTCTGCGGGGAAGTTTTGCGGTGAGGGCGGGATTCGAACCCGCGGTACAGTTTAACCCGTACGGCAGTTTAGCAAACTACTGATTTCAGCCACTCATCCACCTCACCGTCCTTGCTCTTTTCAGAGAGGGCTGCAAAAATAAGCCCAAGGGGGTTTAATTCCAAAAAAAATCCCCTCCAAATGGAAGGGATAGCTATTTCATGAGGCCTGCATTACATGGCAGCCAGTTGTACTTTTTGGGTCAGTTCCATGACGTTCTCGCGAAAGATAGAATCCGTGTCCATCAAGTCTTTGACCGTTTGGCAAGAGTGGATCACCGTGGTGTGGTCACGGCCCCCAAAATGCTCCCCAATGGTTTTCAAAGAATTTTTGGTAAAAGCTTTGGCCAGGTACATGGTTATTTGACGGGCTTGCACGATTTCGCGTTTGCGGGTTTTGTGCAAGAGGCGTTCGTAGGGCACGACAAAATATTCACAAACCATTTTCTGGATGGCATCGATGGTGATTTCTTTGCTGCTGGTTTTGACAAAATTGCGCAAGACTTTTTTGGCCAGCTCTACGTCAATTTCTTTTTTGTTCAAAGAAGATTGGGCCAACAAGGAGATCAACGCACCTTCTAATTCCCGCACATTGGTATTGATGTTGTAGGCCACATACTTAACCACTTCTTTGGGCATGTCCAAGCCATCGTTTTTCATCTTCCGCTCCAGAATCTCGATGCGGGTTTCGTAATCGGGAACTTGCAAATCAGCACTCAATCCCCAGCGGAACCGGCTCAGGAGTCTTTCTTGCATGCCATCCAAATCTTTGGGGGGCTTGTCAGAGGTAAGGACCAACTGCTTGCCACTTTGGTGAAGGTGGTTAAAGATGGCAAAAAAAGCGTCTTGGCTTTTCTCGGCCCGGCTAAAAAATTGTACATCATCAATGATGAGGACGTCAATCAATTGGTAAAAATGAATGAAGTCATTGATGGCATTGTTGCGGGCGTGGTCTTGGAACTGGTTGATGAACTTTTCAGAACTAACATACAAGACCACTTTTGAAGGATGCAATTTTTTGACATCATTGCCTATGCTTTGGGCCAAGTGGGTCTTGCCCAATCCTACTCCACCATAAATAACCAAAGGATTGAAAGAATTGGCACCAGGTTTTTCTGCCACTGTTTTTCCTGCCCGACGGGCTACGCGGTTGCAATCGCCCTCTATATAAGAGTCAAAAGTCCAGTTTTGGTTGAGCTGGGGATCGATTTGCATTTTCTTTAGCCCCGGAATCACAAAAGGATTCTTGACAGGGTTATCGATCACCAAAGGAAAATTCATCTCATTGTTGTTGAAGGCCTTGGGACCACGGGCAGGCACATCCATGGAACCAGACCGGCCATTGGTATTGCCGCTGTCTACCATGATGCGGTACTCCAAGCGGGCTTCTTTGCCCAATTCCCTTTTGAGGGTCTTGGCCAACAAGCTCACATAATGTTCTTCTAAATATTCATAGAAAAATTGGCTGGGTACCTGGATCAACAAAATGGACTCCTTGAGTTCAATGGGTACTATGGGTTCGAACCATGTTTTGAAATGTTGCCATTCTACAATGTCCTTGATGATTTTTAAGCAATTCGCCCAAACAGTTTCCGCGTTCTTAGCCATAGCAATGAGTGAACAAAAAATTTATAATCAGTTAGTCTTTTCTTCTTTTTCTCCCCCCTTTCCGAACTCTTCAAGTTATCTTATTTTCCCCAGATGTTGACATCTTTTTAGAAAATAAAATAGGGTTGCGAATATGTATGTTTTTTGTTGAAAAATAAATTTTTTTATGTGCTTGTTTTTTTCCTGACTTCCACAGTATGGGCTTTTGCCAGGTTTTTACCTGTGGGGCCAGAAAAAATATAATCCAGCCGGCCCAGTTGAATGCCTCCCCAACCCACTTGGTTGACCAAAACCTGCCCACCTCGGCGGTTGGTATAGACCTTGGGGGCTTCAAAAAAACGGTGGGTGTGCCCCCCAATCACCAAATCAATGTCATAAGATTCTCTTGCCAAGATTTCATCACTTGGTTTGGCCTCGGTATAGCGATCACCCAAATGCGAAAGACAAATGATGAAATCACATTTTTCTTTCTTCAATAATGCTGCCGTTTGGTTGGCGCGCAGAATGGGGTCTTGGTACTTGGTGTTGCCAAATAAATTTTCAGGCACCAATCCATCTAATTCAATGCCCAGACCCAAGAGCCCAATTTTCAAGGGCCCTTTTTGCAAGACCACATAGGGTTTGGCCACCGTTTCCATGGCTGTGTGTGTAAAATCATAATTGCAATTCACCAAAGGAAATTGGGCATGGGCCCATTGGTGGGCGAAGTTTTCTATGCCGGCATCAAAATCATGGTTGCCCATGGTGGCTGCATCATAACCCATGGCTCGCATGGCTTTGACCTCCACTTCTCCTTTGAATTGGTTAAAATAGGGTGTGCCTTGGAAAATATCACCCGCATCCAGTAAAAGCGTGGGCATGCCTTCGGACCGAACAGCCGCCACCAATGCAGCCCTGGCTGCAACGCCTCCCAAACCCGCATTTCTGCTCCCATCTTCAGGGAAAGGGTCAATGCGGCTGTGCACATCATTGGTGTGCAAAATAGTGAGGGCGGCGGGAGCAAAAGGCAGGGCCATGGCAGGTGACAAAGCTCCTGTGAACAATGCCCCAGTTGCTAAGCTGCTCTGTTTTAAAAATTCTCTTCTTTTCCAACTCATGGCAATTCTTTTTTTATCCGTATCTCCAATGGCAAATCAAGTGTCATGCCTGCGGCTGTTTGAAACAGGGCATATTCCATCAAAGCATCTCTCAAGGGAAAGCCCTTGTTTTGTTGGGGCCAGGACTTGAGTACGGCAACATTGTCGCCCCCATTGGCCAAATAATCAGAAAGCAGCAAAACATATGATTTGGCCGGATCAATGGGTTGCCCTTTGACCAAGACTTTTTCAGCGCGGCGGTTTTTCAACGTATAGTTTAATCCATCGACTGGCCAGCCCCCTTTGCTGGCCATGAATTGAACCAAGGAATCCAAGACCGTACCGGGAATTTTTTGTAGCACCAAGACATTGTCAAAAGGCATGGTTTCGTAGACATTGCCTACCGTGATATTGCCCCGGGGCAAATCGGCCCTAATCCCTTCTGCATTCATGATGACCACGTCAAATGGAACATCAAACAATTGACTTGCTTTCCAAGCCATGGCCCGCAACATGAATTGTCCCAAAACCGATTCAGGTTGTTTGCGGTAGAGTGGCACATTGGCATAGGCAATGACTTTCTCCATTTTTTGGCGCAAAGCAAGGGAATAAGGTTGCACCAAATTTTGCACTGCTGTATCAGCTGCAGCTTTAACCGCAATGGACTGGTGAGACACTTGGAAGGGTTTGGCTGGCGGCATGCAGCCAAAGCCCCATCCCATCCATACAAAAACTAAAATAGCACGAACTTTCATGGGCTTGGCATTAAAAGGAAGATAGGGCAAATTGCCAGAAATCCGCCTACTTTTGCCACACAACAAAGTAAATACGCATGAGTTACGACATCACAGGCAAATTAGTGGCCAAAATGGATACTGTTCAACGCACAGAAACCTTCAAAACCAGAGAATTTGTGATTGAAAAAACCGAAGACATCAACGGTAGAAGCATCACGAATTATGTAAAGTTTCAATGTGTTCAAGACAAAACCAGCCTGCCCGACCGTTACAATTTGGGCGATGACGTTCGCGTACAATTCAATATCAAAGGCACCAAGTGGAACAAGAATGGAACAGACAATTATATTACCAATTTGGATGCTTGGCGCATGGAAGCGGTAAAACTGGGTGGGACACCACAAGACGCTCCTCCGCCTGCCACTTATTCAGATATCCCACCAGCTGGTGATGTAGTAGACGATTTACCTTTCTAAGAGGCTTTGCAAAAAGAAATAAGTTTACAATTAGGCCCTGCCACTGCAGGAGAACCCATTGCTTTGGCAACTGCCATTGCCGCTGCTTGTGGCGTACCTGCAGAACAAATAACAGGTCATCGCCTGCTCAAACAAAGCATAGATGCCAGGGGCCGAGACATCAAAGTGAATGTAAAAGTGTTGGCCTTTATAGATGAGCCGTTCGTGCCGCGCAACCAACAACACCATTCCTTTCCACACTTATCTGCCAGTGCCCCTAGGGTGGTGGTCATTGGCGCAGGTCCTGCAGGGCTTTTTGCCGCTTTGGAATTGATTCAACTGGGCCTGCGCCCCATTGTCATTGACCGGGGCAAGGACGTTAAATCACGCCGCCGGGATTTGGCTGCCATGAACAAAGCGGGCATTGTTAACCCCGAAAGCAATTACTGTTTTGGAGAAGGCGGTGCAGGCACTTATAGCGATGGCAAACTCTATACCCGCAGCAACAAAAGAGGAAATGTCCAAAAGGTCTTGGAAATTTTTCACCAGTTTGGGGCAGATGAAAAAATCCTCTCCCAATCTCATCCCCACATCGGCACCAACAAATTGCCCCAGATCATCACTGCCATGCGAGAAGCCATAGTGGCAGCTGGCGGTGAAGTGTTGTTCGAAAAAAAACTCATTGGTTTTGAAAAAAACAAAGACCGCATCAAGGCCATCCAAACAGCCGATGGCGACAGCATCAACGGGGAGGCTTTTTTGTTGGCCACGGGCCACTCGGCCCGGGATGTTTTTACCCTCCTGCACCAAGAAAATTGGTTGATCGAAGCCAAGCCCTTTGCCTTGGGCGTGCGCGTAGAACACCCCCAAGCCATCATTGATGCGGCCCAATACCATTGTGAACAACGAGGCCCCTATTTACCACCCGCTTCTTACAGTTTGGTAGAACAAGTGGGCGGTCGTGGCGTATTCAGTTTTTGCATGTGCCCGGGTGGCATCATTGCCCCCGCTGCTACAGCTCCAGGAGAAATTGTGGTCAATGGATGGAGCCCCAGCAAAAGAAACAATCCTTATGCCAACAGCGGCATGGTCGTCACCGTTGACGCAGCTGATGCTTGGCAATATTTTAGCGCTGCAGAAAAAAAAGAAAAACAACTGAATCCAGACCATCCTTTGCTGCTCATGGCTTTTCAAGCTGCCATAGAACAAAAAGCTTTTGCAGCAGGAGGTGGAAACCTGCAAGCACCTGCGCAAAGGCTCACCGATTTTGGGCAAAGACAAGTATCCGGCAGTTTACCCCAATGTTCATATTTGCCCGGCATTGTATCGGCTGATTTGCAAACCGTATTGCCTTCTTTTGTCTACCAATCTTTGGCAGGTGGATTTGCCGCTTTCGGCAAAAAGATCAGGTCTTATTATAGTTCAGAAGCCGTGGTGGTGGCTACAGAAAGCCGCACCTCCTCTCCTGTTCGGATTCCCCGTGACCCCATTGGTTTGCAACACCCGCAAGTAGCCAATCTATACCCTTGTGCAGAAGGAGCTGGTTATGCGGGTGGCATTGTGAGTGCTGCCATGGATGGTCAAAAATGTGCAACAGCCATTGCGGCTGTGTTGAAGCCTTGAACTTGGACCATCACGCAAACATTTGTTTTAAAACAGACCATGGTCCTTAAAAATTCAGGGATTACCTTTTACCCTATTCTGTTGGTTTGTTTTCGCTGGGCTTTTTGGCCAATAATAGCCCCTCTTGGATAAGGGTATTTTTTTGGTAGGCCGATTTTTCCTTTTCCCAGACCGCTGCCTTTTCAGTTGTCCAACCTTGGAGGTTCAGGGCTGGCTTGCCCGCATTAACCCAAGCCGTGTACCAACAATCGGCAATCAGGTTGGCCGAGGCCAAGAGCTGTTGGTTGATGCTGGGCTTGAGGGCCGCTGCATAGGCTTTGGCAAAAGCCAGCGTGTACTGCTTGGTCTCAACACCGCGCCGCACCTGTACCCGATACTTTTCTGCATCGGTAAACCCAGCTGACACTTTTGTTTCCAAAGCCAACATACTGGGCACCAAAGCATGGGCAGCGCGAATCTGTTGCCAAACCTGTTTGGCGGGGTTGCGCAAATAACGGGCCTGGTGGCCACTGTTGAGTTGATAGGTTTCGATTTCTATTTCAGGGATAAAGGATTCCCACAAACTGTGCAATCCTTTTTGGTTGGTCAACTGGCCATCATAGTTTAAAGTGGTGTGCAGCGGCACATTGGCATCTCCAATGTAGTGCCCCAAATCGGCAGCATAAAACAAAATGGAATCGGCTTTTTGTTGGCGAAACGCTCCCGTCAATTGATCCATCATCAAAACGATGTGATAGGGCACATAACCATATTTCAACAAACTGTCGCGCTGGTACTTGGCTTGGGCTTTGTTCCAATCCAAGGGCATTTTGTGGGCCGCATCGGGGCCATAAGCTTCTAAGTCGATGAAGTGTTTGGTGGCTTCCGTGCTGTCGCTGTTTCGGCGCACATCAGGTCTGGCAGCATTGTTGACCAAATAATCCATGTGGCGCCAGAAAAAAGGTTGGATCTCATTGGGCAATTGGTAAACCGCTACTTGGTGCAAGGTCCGGTGCACCAAGAAGCCCCAACTGCTCAAACCCAAAGCCAGCGCCACCACAGCACACAAAACCAAAACCCGTAGGGGAAACTTCCTATCTTTCATGCCACAAAAATAAAGGGTTCCTCTATCGAGATTGTAAGATTTAGGTGAAGGGGCCTACAAATAACCTAAACATGATTTCATGGACCCCATTTTGCAATTAAGTTCACTCAAAAAGCACTATGCCACCCAAAAAGCGGTGGACGACATCAGTTTCAGCATTGAAAGGGGCAGCATTTTTGGCTTGTTGGGACCCAATGGGGCAGGCAAGACCACTCTGTTGCGCATGATCACAGGTATTTTTTTTCCCGACAGCGGTAGCATCACTTTGGATGGGAAAAAATTTGAACCCCTGGAAGATGGCATCAAAATAGGCTACATGCCCGAAGAAAGGGGTTTGTATAAAAAGATGAAAATTGGGGAGCAAGCCCTTTACCTGGCCCAACTAAAAGGGATGGAAAAGGCCGAAGCCATGGAGAAGATAAAATATTGGTTTCGCAAATTAGAAATGGAAACCTGGTGGAACAAAAAAGTAGAGGACTTGAGCAAGGGCATGAGCCAGAAATTGCAATTTGTGACCACGGTTTTGCACGAACCCAAACTGATTATATTAGACGAACCCTTTAGTGGTTTGGATCCCCTGAATGCCAACCTGATCAAGGATGAAATCTTTGGCCTGGCTCAAAAAGGCAGCACCGTTATTTTCAGTACCCACCGCATGGAGCAAGTGGAAGAAATTTGTGACCACATTGTGTTGGTGAACCTGGGTAAAAAAATCCTGGACGGCACGGTCAAAGACATCAAACAACAATTCAAAGCCCATCGGTTTGCGCTGGAACTGAACCACCAAGACGCTTTGCCCCAACACCCCAGTTTTGAATTGGTCGACCAAAATGCTTCCGCCTTGACTGTTCAAATCAACCCAGGCTTTCAGTCCAATGATGTGTTACAAGCTTTCATGGGCAGTGGACACCAAATTGTTTCCTTTAAAGAAATCCTGCCCAGTTTAAACGAAATTTTCATCCGCTTGGTAGAAGGCACAGCCGCTACTTCACGCGCCTTCCAATCCCAAAACTGATTTAACCCCAAAACATGAACAAGATTTCGCTCATCATAGCCCGCGAATACAAAAGCCGGGTCCAGAACAAAAGATTTTTATTGACCACCCTCCTCACCCCCTTGCTGTTTGTGGGGTTTATAGCTGGTGCTACTTTTTTTGCCATCCAAGGCAAGGAAGCACACCGCATTGCAGTGGTAGATGCCAATGGCTTTTTTAAACAGAACCTTAAAAGCAACAAGAACCTTCAATTTGAATTTCCCGAAGGTGTAGACACCAGCAATTACCAAAGCAAGGGCTATACCGATATTTTACTGATCCCCGCTTTTGCTGGAACAGAAAAAATCAATTATGTGGTGCGTTCCAAAAAACGCATTGGCTTGGTGACCGAAGACCAAATCAGTGACCGCATCAATGCGGCCATTGAGGACAAGATGCTCTTGGATGCCGGTATTCAACGCAGCCAATTGGATTCCATTCGGGAAAAATCTCGCTTTGCCGAATTAAAAGCGATGGAAGAAAGGGGCGAAGAAAAAGCGCAGGAAAGCAGCGCAGCCCTTTCTTATGGGGTGGGGTTTGGCAGCGGTATGTTGATTTACCTGACGATGTTCATTTATGGTGCCATGGTGATGCGCGGCGTGATGGAAGAAAAAACCAATCGAATTGCCGAAGTGATGGTGAGCAGTGTGAAACCCTTTCAACTCATGATGGGGAAAATCATTGGCATTGGAGCGGTAGGTCTGACCCAGTTTTTGTTGTGGATTGTCTTGATCTTTGGATTGATCACGGCAGCCCAGTTTCTGATCCCTGCCAACATCATGCAAGAGGTTAGCACTTTGCAACAGTACCAGGGACAAATTCCTTCTGGCAGCATGGCCCAAGCCGGTGATGCCGCACAAAAGATTTACAAGGTTCAGAGCAGTTTTGCCACAGCCAATTGGCCCGTTATCATTGGTTGTTTCCTTTTTTATTTTGTGGGTGGCTACCTGTTTTATGGTTCATTGTTTGGTGCCGTGGGCTCTGTAGTGAATGAAGACCCCCAAGACGCCCAAAGCCTCATGATTCCCATTACCATGCCCATTATTTTTTCCTTCATCATCATGAGCAATGCGGTAAACGATCCCAATACCTCCATCGCCGTATGGGCCAGCATCATTCCGTTTAGTTCTCCCATGGTCATGATGGCCAGGATAGCTTATGGCGTACCGGGAACCGTACCCTATTGGCAATTGGCCGCCAGCATGCTGAGCTTGGTGGGAGGATTTTTATTGACCACTTGGATGAGTGGAAAAATCTATCGCACCGGCATTTTGCTGTACGGCAAAAAAGTGGGTTGGAAAGAAATGTTCAAATGGGCTTTTCGCACCAGCTAAACTTTTAAAAGTTGCTGTCACCAGAGCTGGTTTAAAGCGTTTCCCGATTTGACCATACCCCCATTTGCGGGGTATTATTGTGCCAATGAAATTCGCACATTGACCCCTGCGCGGGTATTGACCAAGGGAGCTGAAGTAGAGATATAAGGCGTTACCCGGCGTTGGTCAAAGAAGAACTTGATGTTGATGCGGTTGTTCAGCACATAATCAATGGCAGGTTGAATGGATACTTCTTTTTGACCTCCTGTACCATAGGCATTTTGTTGGTCCAGTCGGCTGTTGCTCAAACTCACGTCGCGTACAGATACATCCAGTTTTAAATTGAGGTCGTTTTGCAAGGTCTTGCCTTTGGTAAAGGGCAGGCGGAAGGGCAAGGTAAAGCCCCGTTTGCGCCAGCTGAGTCCCATGATCCATTCTGAACTGCGGGTTTCGCTCAATTGGTAATCGATCAAGCTGAGCGAGAGTTGCCGGCTTTTTCGGTATTCCAAGTTTACATTCAATTGCGAAACCGTGGTCACTTCAATTTTGAACAGGGGCTCAAAACTTTCCCGCATGCTCAAGTTGGGCACCAAGAAGAACGGAATGAAATTGCCACTCACCGTATCAATGAATCCAGGGGCATTCAACCTAAAAGGATCTTGGTACAACAGGGCTGAATTAAAACTGTTCAAGCTTAAGTTACCATTGTAGCCGTGGCCAATGGTGATGTTGGAAAAAGTTTCTTCTAATCTACCCCATTTGGTGAGGCCCGTATAAGTGAGGCGCCAATTGGGCCGGGGCAAAATGCCAGAGAAGGGATTGTTGCGCAAACGCGTTACGCCCTGTTGTACCAAGGGTATGCTGTTGGGGTCTCTACCCGTATAAGCTGCCAAGAAAGAAGGAATCAAGACATCTTGTGAATAGCGGCCATAGCCTTTAGCAAAACCATCGGGTGTAAACTGCTGACCTGGTGAAAGGCTTTGCCAGTACGGGTTTCGTTCAGCCGCTCGGCGGGAAAGCACCAATCGATTGGCTTCAAATTCTTTGAAGGTGGCCGATAATTCATTGGGATTGTGGGACCGAAACAACGTACCAAAAGCAATGTAACTGACACTGAATCCCCCATTGAACAAGGGATTCAACTGGGCAAAAGCATTGCCAGATCCTGTGGTGTCTTTGATGAGGGTGGAGAAATCCTTGGTGAAACTTTTCTCTAGGTTCAGGTCAATGATCAATTCCCGAATGGGTTCTAATTGGGCTGTGAGATTAAGGCGCTGTTCAAAACTCTGGCGAAACAAAAAATTGAAATTGCTGTCGGGGCTCAAGAGCTTTCGGTTGATCTTGTCTTGCAGCCACTGGGGATTGGGTTGTTTGCCAAACACATAATCCAAACCCGGTGCCATGGACTTGAAATTCTGTCCCAAAAAGCGCGCACTGTCCATGAAACCTGGCAAGCGGCTGCGGAAGTTTTCGCCATAATTAAGGGACACATTGCGGAACATGGTGATGAATTTTCCTGCTGTTCTTTCCCAAGCACTTAATTCTGGCAATGAATTTTGTCGGCTTATTTTTTCCGCTGTTCTAAAGTCCCTTCTTTGCTGCCGCCATTTTTTCAAAGCCTGGGTTCGGGCATCACCCGTTAAGCCCAACAGGGCCTCAGACTTGGGCGGAAGGGTTCCGCCCAACAAATTGGGATCGGACTTGCTGGCTTTGGGTGCACCAGGCATGGGTATGTTGTCAATGCCCCGCAACCATCGGCTTTTGGCATAGAGGTTGCCAAAATTAAATTGCGCGTTGAAAGCATTCTCTTGGCTGTTCTCAATGGTGTTGCCCAAAGCCACTGCCACCCGGCTGGCACCAATCCAATTGTATGTAGTGGCAAACACATATCGAGCATTGATCCAATCAGCAAAAGGAAACTTGTTCAAAGGCAGGGTATAAGTGGCCAATGCTTTTTGTTGGTACAACGTGTTTCGGCCACCGTTCCAAAAATTACCCCATAGGCTGTCTCGTTTGGGCTTGGTATTGATGGCACCAAAAGGCTCGTCCACCCGGGCATTGTTGGTCGCATTGAAATCCAAATTGAGCGAGCGCGTCAAGTCCCATCGCAGGTTATAAAAACGGTCAAAGGTGAAGAACTTGTCGTAAGTAGTGTCTACCCGGTTCACTTTGCTGATGTCGGTATTCACAATGCGGGGAATGAATTGTCCAAATTGCCGGTTGATGTCGGCCCTAAAGCCCAAATAAGAAGGTTTGAAATTGATGTTGGCATCCCTGATCCAAGCCAACCAAGGAGAATTGCCCTTGATCATTTTTTTGAATGGCTCTTTGTACTTGGGTTGTCCAATATAAGTGTACCCCAGCCCACCCCGGTGACGAGAAATGGTGTTTTTGAAAACAATGGGACTGGATTGTTCGGTCTGGGAAAAAGCATAACTGAAATCAAAATTGCTGAGGCTGAGCAAACCAATTTTTCCCGTTCCCGGTTGCACGCGCAAATTGGTAAAATTCAAAGTGCGAATGGTGGTTTGGTCCACGGCTGCACGGCGAATGGAGTCTTTTAAGTTGGCAGCACTGCTCCGGAATTTTTCCCTGAACCGGATGTCCAAATCATAAGGATCAAATTCAGGGGTGCGGATGCTGCGGTTCAAAGCCGCATAAATGGGCAAACTCAACCGCGCATTTTTGGGCAAGAGTTTTCCGGCATCTATGTTGGCTGCCAAATCAAATTGCAAGAGATTGTCTTTGGCCCTTTCGTTGACCCTTTGTTCCAAAGTACCAAAGCCTTGGGAATATGAGTTGGCAGAAGCGGTAAAAGTTCCCAAATCGGCCAAGACCAAGTCTACTCGGCCCAGTGCGGCCCATCCACCTTGTTCATCCAATCCAGACAAACGCAATTCATTGGCCCACACTTCGGTGTTGACCACCGTAGCACCCGGCCTGTCAGGATTTTCTACTGCTACCAAAATGCCCCGCAGTTCGCCCAGGTTGGGATTGCCCAAGATGGAAAATGTTTTGTTGCCAACAAGTTTTCTGAAAATTTGGGCCACAGAAGCACCACTGTTGTTGCGCTGTAGTTTCAAGTCAATCAAAGTGCGCAAATCAAAATCAATGTTGTTGGCTGTGGGCCAAACCCTTTCTTCCTGCCCCCTTACATAAGTACCCGGCGGCGTGATTTGCAAGGGGATTTTGATTTCATAATAATTGTTTAGAAAGTCTTGCCCAATGCGCACCACCGCATTCAATTGGTTGTTCAAGACCGGAGCTTGGCCCGTTACTGATTCCGCATGCAGATACATCGACAATTTGGCATAGCGACGAATGTCAAGGTTGGTGGTTTTAAAAACGGCGCGGGCTGCACCCACGGGCAGGTTGCGCACCCGCAAACTGATGGCCTGTTCATTTTGTTGCAAGTTGACCCCATTGTTGCTGAGGATTTGTACCCGCTCAACCCCCGGTGGCATCAAATAATTAACCGGTTGTCGCGCAGAGTTTTCTTCTAAGTTAACCGCTAGGGTATTGAAGCTGGTATTGCCAGTGGTGGGCAAAGGCGTATAATTACCCGTGGTATCCAAGTTGTAGATGAATTGGCGCCATTGGTTGCGGACCAGGTCCAAGCGCGCCATGCGCAAGACCACTGAATCTTCAAAGTCGGTCAAATACATGCGCATGAAACGAATGGATTTGAAGTCCGCCAGGTTACCCACTTTGCGGGAATAATTGCGAATGGGCACACGAAACAAAAACCAATCTTCGGTGCGGGTGATGCCATCGGCAGAATTAACCGTTACCCTTCGTTTGTCGGTGATGTAAGGGGTTGTTCCCACGTCCATGCCCGGCCGCAACTGAATTTCATATTCATAATAAGCTTCTGTTTCGTTCAAGGTATTGTCGCGGTTCAGGTCTTCGTTGTCGGGAAACAGGGTGGCTGCAGCCGTTAAAGCGCCTGACGTGGTGGCCACGGGTGAATTGCCTTGGGGGTTGTTGAAATTTTTGTAGCGCCCCAAAATACCTGTACCCGCTGCATCAAAAGCAGCTTCTCGGTACCAGCGATAATTGTCTTGAGAGGGATCGGCCAAACTGCGCTGGTAGATGGGCGAACCCGTACCAAAATTATTGGCCAGGCGTTGCAACACATAGGCTTGCTTGCGGCGTTCGCCTTCGTCGTTGTTTCCATCCAGTCCCAGGTCTTGGAAAGGGCGGTCATTGGGATCATTGCTAAACGCTTGTGTAATTTGAATGGGATTCACAGGTGTGCGGCCCCAAGTATTGCTGCTGTCCACGGCCGCAGGAATGGTGGGTGTATTCAAGCCATTTTCATAAAAACGACGACCGTCTTTCAAAAGGTCTTCACTGATGTTACCAAAATTGATGAACATGCGGCCACCAGCGCTGTTGGGGTTCCTGATAAAAGGATTCTGCACCCAGAACTCAACAAATTCAATGTTATTGGTTTCAAAATCAGTTTGGTCCAAAGCGCGCATGATGCCCCCCCAACGGTTGCGGGGATTCAAAAATTTGCCTTGGGCATCTACTTGTCCTGGGGCAGATTCAAAATTATAGGGCCCTTTGTCGGTAGGATAAAAAGCCAGGTCAAAAGTAGGGGCTTGAACATCGGTGATGTTGGTGGTGCGCTGCGGAAACAATTCATTGGTGAATACTTGGCGCACCCTTGGATCGCTCAATTCGGTCAGGTTGCGGCGCAATGGATTGTTGGGCGCATTCTTGTCTTGCAAATTGGGTTCAATGGTATACCAGGCCAGCTTGGCGCGGTTGCGGTTGTAATCAATGGAATCGGTTAAGCTGGCTTCAGGAAAACGGGGATTGCCCTGGGGTGTAGATGCCATGGCCCAAGAAACAAAAGGAAAACGCAGGTCAATGGCCGCCCTTGTCCCCTCAAAATCATCAATGAAAATCAAGCCCTGTTCATCGCGGCCAATTTGGGGTGGGTGGCCGGGTTGCAAATAAGCCGCTTCACCATAAGCTTGGATCGAGCTCTTGGCTTTGGTAGAATAAAAAGGCAATCGGTTCAAGAGGCGGGTGAGACCTGGCCACTCGCTGCGGTAATTCACATCAAAACCATACATGGTATTGCGGATGGGATCATCGCCATACCCCATTTTGGTGAAAAAAGGTCTTTCGCCCAACCTTACCACAGAAGTTCCCAAGGACAGTTTTTTGTTGGCCAAATAATCCAAACGCAAGGCGGCAAATCCCCTTTGCTGGACGCCCATGCCAATGTTGTTTTCAAAATTAATGTTGACCGGCACATTGGAACTGAGGATGCCTTGGTTCAAAATTTTTACAGTACCCAAATTATAATCTACCACATAGTCGGCTCCTTCGCGCAAGACTTGTCCACCCGCTGTTACACTCACCGAGCCAGGTGGAATGTTGAACGTGTTCAAATAAATCTCGGAACCACCCCCACTGGATTTTACCCTGCCCTGCATCAGGAACCTGTTCACGTTGGCATAGGTTTGTGCAATGGCTTTGATGGAATCGTACAATTGGTAGAAAACATATTTGTTGCGCAAAGCGGGCGTGGTACCGGCAAATGCCAGGGTTTCCAAGTCTCGGCCAAATGGTTCCAACACCGGAAACACCACGCGGCCCAATTGTGGTAAAATGGTAAATCCTTCAACATAGTCAAAGACCCCATCGGGTTGGGGATCGTTGCGGTTGTTGAGCCGGTCTAGGTTCAAGATGCGCAACAAAGGCTGTCCATCTACAGCGGGAGCAGACTCTGGCAGGTAGCGCTTCAAGCCCCCACTGGGTTCTTCGTACAAGACATTCAAAGCAAAGTCTTCGCGTTGAATACCGCCAAAAACATCCAAACTGTAGACGTTTTTCATCATCCAAGTCCAGATGGGCAGGTTGGGAATTTGCGCTGTGGCTTTCAGCAATTTCAAGAACAATACTTTTTGTACGCCCTGGGTAGAATCCAATGAAATGTCTTGCGAAAACTCACCCACTTGGTAGACTTTCCCATTGTAAGTGTACTGATAAGCCACGCCCAATACTTCATCGGCCTGCAATTGGGCATTGACACTCAAGAACCCTGCTTGGGGATTAAAATAATATTCATTGGTACTGAGTTTGCGCGCAAAGGTCTTTTCATAATCTGTAACCGGCCGCAAGCCCCTGGACAGCAATATGCCATTGACTTGTGTGGGATTGCGACTGGCAGGATTGTTGATGAGGTTGGCATACAAATCATTGGCCCCATTGAAAGGCAGGGGCGCATTGGTCAAAGCAGAAACCGAAGGATTAAAAGGACGTGGCTCGGCCAAGTCCATCAATCCCACCACATCGCGGGCGTCTGTTGTGGCGCCATTGCGATTGGTGACCCAGACTTCGATGCGCTGAATTTGAACTTGGGAATTGACCACCGGTAGGTTGCGCATGGTGGCATTGAAATTGTCCCTGAAATAATTGCCCAAGAGAAAATGCCTGTTCTCCTCGTAATCATCCAATCTTTTTTGAAATGAAGTAGCTGCCGCACCGCCTTGCAAAGCCACGGACTGTCGCGAAGAGCGCTGGTTGGCCAAAGCACCCGTGATGAAGAGCTTGCCCAATTGCAATTGGGTTTTGATCCCAAACAGGTTTTGTGCGCTGGGGATCAAAGTACCGCGCGAAGAGTAAGAAATGTTACCCGCCTCTACACTCTTGATCATTTCATCGTCCATGCCCTTGTAATCCAATTTCAATTGGTTGTCAAAACCCAAATTGGTGAGGGTATTGTAATTGATGGGAAAGCGGAGCTTGTTGCCTATGCTGGCATTGAGGTTGAGGTTGGCATTCATGTCAAAGTCAAATCCCCCATTCTTGCGCGCGCGCTCGGGCAGAGTGGGGTTCTTGATGTTTTGTCCTTGGTAGCCTGCCATCAAATTCACTTCTCCACTGGGCCTGATGTCAACTTTCAGGTTGTTGCCGCTGAGACCAAAAATGCGGTCAAAGAGTTGGGGATAGGCTTGGTGGTTGGGGCGGGGTGCTTTCTTGTTCAACCAAAACAGGGCTTCGCTGCGGGCCTTGAAATAATTGGCTTCATCAGCTTTGAAGCGGTAACGTGCATATTCTTCCATGCTCCATTCAGCAGGGCTGCGGTACCATTGCTTACCTATTTTTTCCTGTACTACATATGTCTTGGTTCGGGGATCGTAACGCAATTCTTTTTTGATGAAAGCCGTATCAGAAAGGTCAAAGGGATTTTTGTTGCGGGCCGAGAATGCATCTCCGCGGCGATCACTCAAGGGAAAGCGCAAGCTATCGCCCCGCTGGGCTTCTAATCGGGAACCCGGCAATGAAAAAATCAAGAGCAAAAAAGAGAAACAAAGTCCCTTCAACAGCGTAACATTGGTTGGGGTAGAACTGGGTCTATACGCTACAGGTTTTTGAGTGCAGTTTTGATGAGTGATTCCACTTCGGCAGCAGGTCCCAGTGCAGCTTTTGCTTTTTTTACCGCTTGCTCTGCCAGGGCCTTGCCAATGCCCAATGAAATTAAGGCATTTGTGGCATCTGCATCTGATTCAGGCACAATGTTTCCGCTTCCTGGGGCAAGGGTGGATATTTTGCCCATTTTGTCGCGCAATTCCACCACCAAGCGTTCTGCCGATTTTTTGCCAATCCCTTTGATGGATTCCAACAAACGGGTATTGCCTTCGGCGATGGCTTTGACCAATTCTTCGGGACGCATACCAGACAGCATCATGCGGGCGGTTGAAGCCCCCACCCCTGAAACGCTGATGAGTTGTAGAAAAATGTCTTTTTCGGGCAAGCTGTCAAAACCAAAAAGGGTTTGGGCATTTTCAGTCAAGTGCAAATAAGTGTGCAACAAGCCTTGCTCTTTGTTGCGAATGGCTTCGTAAGTATACAAACTGATTTGTACATCGTATCCTACCCCATTCACATCTACCACCAAGCGACCCGGTGTTTTGGCCAAAAAATGTCCGCGCAGAAATGCTATCATAATCTGGGTGAAAGTACAGAAAACAGGCCGAAATTTGGTAGATTTGAAACTTGTTTACTCACCCAATACCTAAGCGTTAACCAATAGAGCATGGAAAAAATCAGCGCAGCCATTACCGCCGTTGGCGGGTATGTTCCCGACACCAAATTGACCAATTTTGATTTGGAAAAAATGGTGGATACCAACGACGAATGGATCCGCTCCCGCACAGGCATTGAAGAAAGAAGAATTTTACGCGAACCGGGTCAAGGCAGTAGCGACATGGCTGTCCCCGCCATCCAAGAAATTTTGCGCAAAAAGAACATGGCTGCCACGGAGATCGATTGCATCATTTGTGCCACCGTTACCCCTGACATGGTCTTTCCCGCCACGGCCAATGTGATTGCCGACAAACTGGGCGCCACCCAGGCTTGGGGCTATGACATGAGCGCTGCTTGCAGTGGCTTTTTGTTTGCTTTGACCACCGGTGCCATGTACATTGAGAGTGGAAGGTTTAAGAAAGTAATTGTGGTGGGGGTAGACAAAATGAGCGCCATCATTGATTATACCGATCGTGCCACTTGCATCATATTTGGCGATGGGGCCGGAGCCGTTTTGTTGGAACCCAATACAGAAGGTTTGGGCATCAAAGACAGTATTTTGCGCAGCGATGGCAGTGGCCGACAATACTTGCACATGAAAGCTGGTGGATCGGTAAAACCTGCCAGCGTAGAAACCGTTTTGGCCAAAGAACATTTTGCCTACCAAGAAGGACAGGCTGTATTTAAGTTTGCGGTGAAAGGCATGGCCGATGTGAGTGCTGAATTGCTGGAACGCAATGGCTTGACCGGCGATGACATTGCCTGGTTAGTGCCCCACCAAGCCAATTTGCGCATCATTGATGCCACCGCCAACCGAATGGGTTTGCCCAAAGAAAAAGTCATGGTGAACATCCAACGCTATGGCAATACCACTGCGGGTACTTTGCCCCTATGCTTGTGGGACTGGGAAAAGCAATTGAAGAAAGGAGACAACTTGGTATTGGCCGCTTTTGGCGGCGGATTTACTTGGGGAGCCACTTGGGTCAAGTGGGCTTATTGAACCGATGAGAACAACTGAATATAGTGGTTGGGGTACGGCGGCCATCCATGGCGCAGGTCACCAACACGCAGATGATGCGCACCATGCGCCCATTTATGCTTCTTCTACTTTTACTTTTGACAGTGCTGAAGCCGGGAGTGAAAGGTTTGC
>RDYY01000050.1 GCA_004293505.1 Sphingobacteriia bacterium
GACCCCAATGGAAAACCCAGGACCGTTCCCCAATTGATCCCCGAAACGGAAGACGAGAAAAAATTGTTCGAAGGCGCCATGCGCAGAAGACAAGTTAGGTTGATTTTAGCGGGAAAAATGTTGGCCCAAGATGCCAACGAATTAAAAGCACTATTTGTAAAAGACTAGTTTATTTGTCTTTCAGGTTGATCAAGTGGTGCTTGCCGTGCAGCATGAATTTCTTGCTTTGCTCAATGGCGTCCATGACCTGCTCTAGAATTTCATCCACACTCTTGGTGTAGTCGATGACCATGGGTTCCTTGAACCGGATGGACAGGTTAACGCCTTTCTTTTTAAACACCAATCCCGTTTTGTTGAAAGCCCGCCAAAAACCATTGATGACCACGGGTACCACAACAGGTTGGTTGTTTTTGATGATGTGGGCCGTCCCCCTTCTACCTGGCGCAAAAGGCTTGGTTGTTCCTTGGGGGAAAGTAATGACCCAACTTTTGTTCAAAGCTTGGTCAATTTTTTGGGTATCGGATTCGTCGCGGTTGCGTTGTACATCTTGGCCCTCAGACCGCCATGTCCTTTTAACGGTCAAAGCTCCCCCCATTTTAAAAATGCGGCTGATCAAGCTCCCATTCATGGTTTCTTCTGCGGCAACAAAAAATATATTCGTGAAAGGATTCAGCAAATAGTAAGGAATGCCCAATCTGTTTTGTTTGCGCCATTTAACGGCACACAAAATGTGCAAAAACGTGATGACATCCGCAAAATAAGTCTGGTGATTGCTCACAAACAACACATTGGCTCGAGGCAATTTGCGCAAGTGTTCAGTGCCCTCAATGCGGATGCGGTTGAATATGGCCAGTCCAGGATAGGTGACCGTACCCACCAGTCCATAGACCAGTGCTTTCAGGGGATGAATGTATTTGATGCGTTGTACAAGGTTCATGTTCCACTCAGGCAAGCGGTGCAAAATAAGCAATGTCAACAAAAACTTAACCATTAAATTTCATTCCAGCCCTATTTTTACCGCCCAAAAGCCCATATGACCCTTCACACTGTAATATTTGACATAGACGGATTGCTCATCAACAGCGAACCCTTGTGGAACGAAGCCGCTGCCATCATTTTTAAACAACAGGGCATTGTTTTAACGCCCCAACAATACCAATCCACCACAGGGTTGCGCACCAAAGAATTCATTGAACATTGGTTTAGGCATTTTCAATTGCCCCCTGCTGCCCAGCCCCAAGCCGAAAAAGAAATTGTAGACATTGTCTTGGACCTGATCACCCAAAAAGCAGACATCATGCCGGGCGTAGGCCATATTTTTGAGTTTTTTGCCCGCAAAGATTTCAAAATGGGGCTGGCCACTTCTTCGCCCCAGGCATTGATTGACATGGTCATTAAAATGATTGGTTTAAAGGACTATTTGTCGGCTACAGCCAGTGCAGAAGACTTGGCTTTTGGAAAGCCTCACCCGCAAGTCTACCTGGATTGTGCCCAAAAATTAAACAGCTCACCTTTGTCCTGTATTTGTTTTGAAGATTCTTTCAATGGCATGATAGCCGCCAAAGCTGCCCGCATGAAATGTGTGGTCATCCCCCACCCTTCAGAAGCCCGCAGTGAGAAATGGGGAGCAGCAGATTTGCGTTTGTCTTCTTTGCAAAATTTTGGTCAATTGCATTTTGATGGATTAATGACCCAGTAAGAACAGAACATAAAACAAAGGGTCCGCTGCTTGCGCAGCGGACCCTTTGTTCATCATCCCAAAAAATTAATTGTTGCTTTTCAAATTTGGATGGGGAGCTGGAACAGCATAAGGACCTTGGTCTGTTGTACCTTCCAAATCAACCACATTTGCGTCACCATCTTGTGCGTACACAAAAAGCAAACGGCTCTCTGCAATACCCTGTTTCTCTACCAAGTATTTGATGACAACGTTCACACGGTCCCAACTTTGTTGTTGCGCCGATTTACTGGTTGTACCATATCCAATTACTTTGATGTTGCAATTGGGGTTCGCTTTTAAACGAGCGGCCACTGCAGCCAAAATGGTTTGGGCGTCTTTGTTGAGTTTGGTGGTTCCTTTGAATTGTACACTGGGCAATGCACCAATGGTACAACTGGGTTTGTTGTTACCCGCCCCCAAAGCGCCAGCAGCAATCAAGTCCCGCATTTCTTTGCAACAAGGAGGTTCAGGACAATTACCTATGCCTTCTGGGTTGACAGGGAAACATTTCTGAGGTGTCAGCAATTCCTTGTCTTTGTAGTCAGGAATACCATCCCCATCGGTGTCTTTGGATACACCATGAGAATCAACAGGTGCGCCAGCTGGTGTATTGGGTTCCATGTCAAATTGATCGGTTACCCCATCACGGTCACCATCAGGCAAACTGACTTTGGGCAATTTCATGTGACGGGGAGAGTTGATTTCTCCGTACAAATAATTGTTGGGATTCACCCAATACAAAGGCTGAACCTTGCGATCACGGTTACCGATATTGATGTTCAAGCGCAAGGTGGTAAAGCTGAAAAAATCATTGCTGTTGTTGCCTCCTTTCCAGGCATCTAAATAATCATAACCCGGTGCCGTCACCACAAATTTTTGCTCAATGCCCAAATTGATTTTATCGCTGATTTTATAAGCATACCCCAAACCAATGTTTACACCATGTAGGATGGCATAAGACTTTCTGTTGTTGACCGTTGAACCAAACATGGTAGTGATCAACCCATTGTTGGTGTTTTCCATTCCAGGTCTTTGACCATAAAAAACACTGTAGCCGCCAGATTGCTGTCCTGCAGGATCTTTGTACAATGCCCTGTGACCAATCAGACTGTACCCTACTAAAACATAGAGGTTAGACTTGGGATCGCCCCGGTAATAAGAAGCTGTATTGAGGGAGGCAATCAAGTCAAAACCCAGTAAATATGATTGACTTTTGTACTGCGCTTGGTCTTGCGTCAAGCCATAGGCAGAAGGAGTACCCCTGTTCCAAGCCCCAGCCAATGAACCCCTGATGGAAAATACATGACCCAAGGCCTTTCTGGCAGAAACAGAACCTGTGTAGCCAAATCCTGCATTCACATCCCCTAAAATAAAAGAGGGTCCCACGCCCAATCCCAATTCCCATTGGTTTCGGGGTTTGACAGGATAAGGATTTTCATTGTTCATGAATTCATTGTGTTGGGGCAGGTTTTTCAGGGCGACTTTGGATGAATCACGCCAATCCCACGTCCCATTGTTTTGGGCCACGGCCAACTGTTGTACCAGGAGCAGCAAAAGAGCTGGGATCCAATTTTTCATTTTCAACATAAGTTTCTACTGTTAATTTGAGTGTAAAGCTAAGAATCAAATTCTGTACCAGACTAACACCTTCCAAGCAGTGTGGTTTAAATAGGAGCAGAAAATTACCCCTTTCGTTGTTTGCACCCCCGAAATTCCCGCTTCCAGCTTATATTGCAGCATAATTATAACATGCTTTTAGCAAAAAAGGTCATTGGCCCCGAGCTGGATCATTTTGAAAAACATTTTCGGGCAGCCGTCAAAAGCAAAGTGGCTTTGCTGGACCGTATCATGGAATACATTGTCAAACGCAAGGGAAAGCAAATGCGTCCCATGTTTGTTTTGCTTTGCGCCCGCTTGGGAGGACCAGTTTCTGACCATACCCACCGCGCGGCATCCCTGGTTGAATTGTTACACACGGCCACCCTCATTCACGATGACGTGGTGGATGAATCCATGGAAAGAAGGGGTTTTTTTTCCATCAATGCCCTCTGGAAAAACAAAGTTGCCGTTTTGGTAGGGGATTATTTGTTGTCCAAAGGATTGCTCTTGTCCTTGCGCAATGGCGATCACCGCATTTTGCAAATTTTATCTGAAGCAGTGCAACAAATGAGCGAAGGAGAATTGTTGCAAATTGAAAAATCCCGCAACCTCAATTTAGACGAAACTGTTTATTACGACATCATCAAAGGTAAGACAGCCTCATTGTTGGCTTCGGCTTGTTCTGCAGGAGCTGCAACGACATTTACAGATGAAACCAGCGTAGAATTGTTGCGACAATTTGGTGAGCAAGTGGGCTTTGCTTTTCAGATAAAAGACGATTTATTTGATTATGGAGAA
>RDYY01000444.1 GCA_004293505.1 Sphingobacteriia bacterium
ACGCAAACGAGTACAGTTTAACCTAAAGGCCAAAATTTTTGATCGCAATTTTCAAACATTACATATTGCGGAAGTAAGCATTCCGAATATTACAGAACATGATATGCTGAACGAACTTTGTGTAGATAATGCAGGCAACCTGTTTTTAACCAAAGTAACTACCAACAACCAAAAGGATGCTATTGTACAAGCTAGTTTGTTAAGCTTACCACTTGGAAGTATTGATATTATTACCCAACCTGTAAATAAGCCAGAAAATATTATCTGGGATGATATACGATTGAAGATTAATAACAACGAACAAAAAATAGTTTTTTTATCGTTCTATGCCACTAAACGCAAGGGGAATATCGATGGCCTTTTTGCCCAAGTAATATCGCCTTTTGATAGTAGTGTAGCACCCGTAGAAACCATCTATCCATTCCCGAATGAATTAAGAATGGAAGCTAGAGGTGAGGCAGGTGTAGAAAATGCTTTTAACAATTATTATTTAGAAGATATATTAATAAAAAAAGATGGCGGTTTTGCCCTAGCAGCAGAATCCATAGGTAGTGCCAATAGCAATAACCGCTGGAACCAATTAAACAATCCGGGCTGGAGCCCCTACGATTATTATATGTTTAATCCTACAAACGGTTTCTACAATCCTTGGCGGCTAGGAGGTTTTGGTGGCTCGGGCGGATTAAACGCTTGGAACTGGGGTACCCCAATGGGCGGCTGGGGTTTTAACAATGGTTTTGGTGGTGGCTTTGCCCCAGGTGGTATGGGCTGGGCTCCGCAAAACAACAGCACCCGATACTTTGCCGATAATATTGCCTTGTTCTCGGTAAATAAAAAAGGTGAAGTGGAGTGGACGAACATTATACGCAAAAGTCAGTATGAGGATAATACCGACTTATTTCTTGGCTATACCACCCTCAATACCGGAACAGATGTGCATTTTATTTTTAATGTAATGGAAAAACGGAACTACATACTAAGCGATAATAGTGTAGATGCTGTGGGCAAACTAGTACGCAACCCTACGTTTAAAAATCTTGACCGTGGGTACGATTTTATG
>RDYY01000445.1 GCA_004293505.1 Sphingobacteriia bacterium
GACTGCCCAATTTGGCCACAGCAGCTTGCTTTTCGGTTTCGTCGTAACAATAAATGGTTTCTTGTTTGTTGCGCACGCGGAACAAAGGCGTTTCCAAAATGTACACGTGGCCCTTCTTGACCAAATCAGGAAAAAACTGCAAGAAAAACGTCATGAGCAAAAGCCGGATGTGCATCCCGTCCACATCGGCATCGGTGGCAATCACAATGTTGTTGTAGCGCAAGCCCTCTAAGCCATCTTCAATGTTGAGGGCGTGTTGCAGCAAGTTGAATTCTTCGTTTTGGTAGACTACTTTTTTGGTCTCGCCAAAACTGTTCAAGGGCTTGCCCCGCAAACTAAAAACCGCTTGGGTATCTACATTGCGCGACTTGGTGATGCTACCACTGGCAGAATCCCCTTCGGTGATGAAGATGGTGGAATTGTTTTGCAAGGCTATGAATTGGGCAGCATTTTTAGCCGGGGCTGCTTCGTTCAAGTGCACGCGGCAATCGCGTAATTTTTTGTTGTGGAGGTTGGCTTTTTTGGCCCTTTCGTTGGCCAGTTTTTTGATGCCTGCCAATTCTTTTCGCTCGCGCTCACTTTGCTCAATGCGCTTTTTGAGGGCGTCGGCCGTGGTGGGATTGCGGTGCAAGAAATTATCCAACTCCTTGCCCAAAAAATCTTCCACAAATTTTTTCATGCTGGGGCCCTGGGGTGCCACCGACTGAGAACCCAATTTGGTTTTGGTCTGGCTCTCAAAAACGGGCTCTTGCACCCTTACCGAAATAGCCGCCACAATGCTGGTGCGGATATCGGCCGCTTCATAATCTTTTTTGAAAAAATCACGGATGGTTTTTACATAGGCTTCGCGAAAAGCTTGTTGGTGGGTCCCCCCTTGGGTGGTGTATTGCCCATTGACAAAGGAGAAAATGTCTTCTCCGTAATCGTTGTTGTGCGAAAGGGCCACTTCAATGTCTTCTCCCTTCAAGTGAATGATGGGATAGCGCAATTCATCGGGATTGGTCTTGCGCTGCAAGAGGTCGAGCAAGCCATTTTTGCTCAGGTATTTTTTGCCATTGAA
>RDYY01000446.1 GCA_004293505.1 Sphingobacteriia bacterium
ACGCAAACGAGTACAGTTTAACCTAAAGGCCAAAATTTTTGATCGCAATTTTCAAACATTACATATTGCGGAAGTAAGCATTCCGAATATTACAGAACAGGATATGCTGAACGAACTTTGTGTAGATAATGCAGGCAACCTGTTTTTAACCAAAGTAACTACCAACAACCAAAAGGACGCTATTGTACAAGCTAGTTTACTAAGCTTACCACTTGGAAGTATTGATATTATTTCCCAACCCGTAAATAAGCCAGAAAATATTATTTGGGATGATATACGATTGAAGATTAATAACAACGAACAAAAAATAGTTTTTTTATCCTTTTATGCCACTAAACGCAAGGGGAATATCGATGGCCTTTTTGCCCAAGTAATATCGCCTTTTGATAGTAGTGTAACACCCGTAGAAACCATCTATCCATTCCCGAATGAATTGAGAATGGAAGCCAGAGGCGAAGCAGGTGTAGAAAACGCTTTTAACAATTATTACTTAGAAGATATATTAATAAAAAAAGATGGCGGTTTTGCCCTAGCGGCAGAATCTATAGGTAGTGCCAATAGCAATAACCGCTGGAACCAATTAAACAATCCAGGCTGGAGCCCCTACGATTATTATATGTTTAATCCTACAAACGGTTTCTACAATCCTTGGCGGCTAGGAGGTTTTGGCGGCTGGGGCGGATTAAACGCCTGGAACTGGGGGGCACCTATGGGCGGCTGGGGTTTTAATAATGGTTTTGGTGGTGGCTTTGCTCCAGGCGGTATGGGCTGGGCTCCGCAGAACAACAGCACCCGATACTTTGCCGATAATATTGCCCTATTCTCGGTAAATAAAAAAGGTGAAGTAGAGTGGACGAACATTATACGCAAAAGTCAGTACGAGGATAATACCGACTTATTTCTTGGCTATACCACCCTCAATACCGGAACAGATGTGCATTTTATTTTTAATGTAATGGAGAAACGGAACTACATACTAAGCGATAATAGTGTAGATGCTGTGGGCAAACTAGTACGCAACCCTACGTTTAAAAATCTTGACCGTGGGTACGATTTTATG
>RDYY01000051.1 GCA_004293505.1 Sphingobacteriia bacterium
CCCCCGCTCAAATCTTTTACAGGACTGGTGAGGTGGTGAATGTTTAACCGGGCCAAAATTTGGCGCACTTTGGCCTCAAAATCCCAAGCACTGTCCGCATCCATTTTCACCAGTGCGTCAGCTATTCCCGTTTCATCGCCCGCATCCAGTGCAGCCTCATATGATTTGATGGTTTGGATCACAGGATGGGCATCGTGGAAAATGTTTTCCAAAATGGTTTTTTCTTCTTCAAATACCGGGTCCTGTTCCAATAAAGCTACTTGGACATCTTTGTGGATCCATAACTTTCCGTGGTCGGGGCTTTCCTGCCCCATTAAAATGCGCA
This sequence comes from Sphingobacteriia bacterium, assembly GCA_004293505.1. Classification (GTDB taxonomy): domain Bacteria; phylum Bacteroidota; class Bacteroidia; order Chitinophagales; family Chitinophagaceae; genus Sediminibacterium. The sequence continues at coordinate 326 of RDYY01000051.1, forward strand.
ACAGAGTTGACTTGCCCACACCATTGCGGGCCACCAAGGCAATTTTGTCGCCTTCTTCTAGGTTGAATTGAATATTTTGGAAAAGGGGTTGAATCCCATAACTCTTGCTCAAACCCTCGGCTGAAACATAATGCATGATGCAAAACTACATATCTTAGCACGAAGCCACCATGAGAAACCGCATCAGGCACTGGAGTATTCGCAATAAACTGCTGCTTTCGCACACCATGATCTTATTGGTGAACGCCATTTTGGTGGCCATTACCTTAAAAGTTTACAACAAAAGGTACCACATTGAAGAGCTCTTGTCCCGCACCGAAACCATGCGGGTCAAGTCCCAACAGTTGCACAGTGTGAGGCAAGAATTTTTACTGACCGAAAGAAGAAACCCCGCTTTTTACAGGAATGGCATCAGCCCTGCTTTGTTGCGCCATGCTGGCCTGATCAGGGAAATAGACGCTGAATTGGCCTGGGTCAACCGCAGCCCTGTCAACAAAGGAAATGGGGTTACCACTCCCCTCTTAGAATTTACACGGAGCATCCACTTGCAGGAAAAACTTTTTCAACAAATGGCCGATTCCTTGCGCCAACTGGGATATGGCGACAAAGGATTAACGGGGGCTTTGCAGTCCCAATATGAAACCCTGAAAGCAGATCGTTTGTTGCCGCCATCCGACCTGGAGCCTTTGCAGCAGGCCGTCTTGGCTTACCGAGAAGAAAAAAAGACCAGCAGTTTGATTCAATTCGACAGCTTGGCCAAGGCGGTTCGACAGCGGTATGCCAACAGCCCCTCTACCCTTGCTGTGCTGGACCAATTTCAATCGGGATTCAATCGATTGGTACAATTGGAAAGAAAAATAGGCTATGACCCTTTTGGTGGCTTTTCCAATGCCCTTACCCAACAAAGTGATCGAAACGATGCCATCATCCAAATGGCCATGGACGCTTTGCGTTTGGTGTACAAACAAGAATTAAAAAAACTCAATCTTGCTTTTCTGGGTTTAATGGCTGTCTGTATTCTCACTGGGGTGGTCTTGAGTTTTTGGGTAGCCGAAACCATGACCAAACCCCTCCGTTTATTGGCCCGCACCATGCAGCAATGGGCAGGAGGAAAATTCGCTGGCAACATGAAGATGGGTTTGTTGCCCTTGTACCGAAAAGATGAAATTGGTCAGGTAGCGTTTCATTTCAACCAAGCTTTACAAACCATTCGCCTGCAAACCGACCAAGTGGCGGAGAAAACAGCTCATTTGGAATCCATTAACCAACAATTGGTCAGCAACGAAGTGATGTTGCGCAAAATGAACGCACAAAAAGACCGGTTTTTATCGATTATTTCGCACGACATGCGCTCTCCCTTGTCCAGCATCATTGGTTTTCTGGATTTTTACAAAGACAACAAACAGGGATTTACTGAAGAAGAAATCAAAATGGTTTCACAAAGCCTCAACACCCACATCAAAAAAGTGATGGAAATGTTGGATGGCCTCTTGCTGTGGTCTCGTTCCCAAAATGGGGACATGCAAACCAATTTGCAACCCATTGATTTGGCAGCCGTCATCAAGGAAACCCTTTTGCTCTTGGCTGAAAATGCCCGCCAGAAAAAAATTAGCGTCCACACCAGTTTGTTCAGTCAGTTGGTCTGGGCCGATGCCAACATGACTTCATTTGTTATCCGAAATGTATTGAGCAATGCCCTCAAATACACTCCTTCAGGAGGGAAAATTGAAATAGAGATCAAAAGAAACCGTAAAAATGTTTATGTGACCATCAAAGATTCAGGGGTGGGCATCTCGGCCGAAAACATGAAACAATTGTTTCAGGATACCGTCACCTTGACCACTTTTGGTACAGACAATGAAAAAGGGATAGGCTTGGGATTGGTCTTGTGCCGTGACTTCATGCACCAACAGAACGGCACCATTGAGATAGAGAGCATTCCAGACTTGGGCACAACAGTTAACCTGGTCTTTCCCAGATTGGGTGGAACCCAGTAAATTTGCATTGAATATTCCCGAATGAAGCAATTTACCATTCCCACTACTTACCGGAGCAACCTGATCAGCGCGATCAAAGAAAAGCGCAAAGCGGCAGACAAGCTCAAAAAAGACTTTAGCCCTACTCCCTTGCAAATGGGAGATGTCACCATTTTTTTGGCCCGTCATTTTGGGTTTTGCTACGGGGTAGAAAATGCCATCGAAATTGCTTTTCGTACCATCGAAAACAACCCCGGGAAACGTATTTTCTTGTTGAGCGAAATGATCCACAACCCACAAGTGAATGCCGATTTGGAAGCATTGGGGGTTAGGTTTTTGCAAGACACTTATGGCAACCCTTTGATCCCCTTTGAACAATTAACGGACCAGGACATAGTGGTGATTCCTGCATTTGGTACTACCCGCGAAATGGAAGAAAAATTAAAGCAAAAAGGGATCGCCATTGAACAATACAATACCACCTGTCCTTTTGTAGAAAAGGTTTGGAACCGGGGTGAGCAAATTGCCCGAAAAGGGTACAGCATTGTGGTTCATGGCAAGCCCCAACACGAAGAAACACGGGCTACATTTTCCCATGCAGCAGAGAACACCCCAACAGTGGTGGTAAAAGACATGGCCGAGACCATTTTATTGGGAAAATACATCACGGGGGAAGAACCATTGACCCGTTTTGCCGAACGTTTTGCTGGTCGTTTTTCAAAAGGTTTTGACCCTACAAAAGATCTGGCCCGCATTGGGGTCATCAACCAAACCACCCAGCTGGCCACCGATACCCAAGCCATCGCCGATTATTTGAAAGCCTTGATGGCCCAACACCATGGTTTGTCCGATGCCAATATTGGCGAAAGATTTGCCGATACCCGCGATACCCTTTGCTATGCCACCAACGACAACCAATCGGCTGTCAAGGGTTTATTGGAAACCCCAGCTGATTTGGCCATTGTGGTGGGGGGTGCCAACAGCAGCAATTCTTCTCATTTGGTAGAATTGTGTGAAGCCGTGCTGCCCACTTATTTCATTGATGGTCCTGACAGGTTGATCAATGCAGAAACCATTGACAATTGCCAATGGCAAACCAAAGAGAGGCATTTGGTCAATCCCTTTTTGCCCGCCCAAAGGCCTGTCCGCATTTTGGTGACAGCCGGTGCCAGTTGCCCAGATGCAGTGGTAGAAGCGGTGATCAAAAAATTAGCTGAATTCCTCGGAACGGAATACCGCCCCGAGGAATTAATGGCCCAATTGGCTTAAAGGGTAAAAAAAGTATATTCCAATTTCAACAACCACAAGCTGCGCATCTGTCTGTCCATTTGGGAATAAATCTGTTGGCGATAAGCCAAGTCCAGCCGAGCTTGAGAATGGATAATGAATTGCACAGAAGGCGCAAAGTCCAAATAAGACTTCCCACTTCCATTTAACCTTTGACCCATGAATTCCAACATCAAATTGAAGTTGGTTTGTTGGTAAGTGGTGTATGCTTTGGGCAACATCAATTTTCCCACTGAAAAGGTATAATTCACAGCAGACCTGTCTACTCCAACAGGTAATTTGCTGCCTCCTGCATTGTCCCATACTTGTTCAACAGACAAACTGGAGCTCAGTGCAACCTTGTGTAAAAGCTGGGTGGCAATGATCCCTGATTCCCATCCACTGTTTTGGCCAACGGTTTCCAATTCTTCTTGGTGCAGGTGGGAATTGTTGCTGGTAAGACGTCCAAATGCAGCCATGCGAAAATGGCTGTGGACATCGTCCCGAGACAAAAAACGGTATTTGGCATACACCCCT
>RDYY01000440.1 GCA_004293505.1 Sphingobacteriia bacterium
GGGTGCCCAAAACAGAACGGCTTCCCCATCGGCCATTGCCAAAGAAGAGAAAAAAAATGCCCGTAAGGAAAAAATCAACCAACTCATCAAGCAAGAAGAGGAAGGGGCTTTGGTCTTCAACAAGCAGTCTACTTATGCCATCAAACTCAACACCGATGGGTGGGGGTTTCAATGGGAAAAAGGCAAGTACAAAACCTTGACCAAAACCAATCTCTGGTGGATTGAATTGGGCGAGCGGCGCAACAAAAAAGAAGAAAGAATTCCAACCATTTCATCTTCCCAAGGATTCATCTTGGTTTCCAATTATACCTATGGCAAGAGCCAAAATTTTTACTACACCAAATTGGGCTTGGGCCAACAAAGATTGATTGGGGGCAAGGGCAACAAAAATGGAGTAGCCGTATCAGCCATTTATGGAGGTGGATTGAGCGTGGCCCTGCTGAAGCCGTATTACTTGGAGATCCAAAACCCCACCACGGGATTGAGGGAACAAATCAAGTACACGGGTGACAACGAGAATGTTTTTTTAGACCCTACTTTGATCCTGGGTCGCGGGGGCATGTTCAAGGGTTTTGGTGAAATGAAATTTGTTCCGGGTGCCCATGTCAAGACCGCTTTGCGCTTTGATTATGGCCGATTCAATGAATTGGTGTCGGCCTTGGAAGTGGGTTTGAACGCTGAATTTTACAGCCAAAAAATCAGCACTGTTTTGTTGAACCCAGAAAGACAATTCTTTTTCAATGCTTATGCGGCCATCACTTTTGGGCGCAGAAAATAGTAATTTTGCTCCTCAACCTTAGGGTCTATGCAAGAATTACCTGTGATCGCCGCCCCACCTGCAGCTGATGCCATTGTCCAGCCTTTGAAAAAACCCAATTGGTTGCGGGTAAAACTGCCTTTGGGGGAAAGCTACAAGCATGTGCGGGGTTTGGTGGATACCCACAAACTTCACACCATTTGCGAAAGTGGCAACTGTCCCAACATGGGCGAATGTTGGGGAGAGGGAACAGCAACCTTCATGATCTTGGGCAATATTTGTACCCGCAGTTGTGGCTT
>RDYY01000052.1 GCA_004293505.1 Sphingobacteriia bacterium
GTTGGCAGCATAGAGTTTAACCGTACCACTGACGGCATAGTTCATGTTACCCGTTAAACTTCCTTGTCGCAAAAGCGTTGCGGTAGCGGGATTGAAACTACTGTTGTCAACAGGCGCTTGATCGGGTGTTTCTGCAGATTTGCTGCAAGCGGTCAGTCCAAGAAAAGCAAGGAAGACCAAGGAATAGAGATAGCGCATGGTTTAAAAATTATAGGTGAGGCCCAAAGAAATACCGCTGGCTTTGTTCCTGAACCGATCGTTTTTTTGTCCGTCCGGTGTGGTTTGTACTTCTGTTCGGGTGGTGTATTCCATGAACAAATATTGGTAGCCCAATTTGGCGCGCCATTTTTTAGACAAAGCATAGTCCACAAAGAGCTCACTGTTCAAACTGCCCTTGTCATTGTCGCTGATGAGCAAAACATTGAATCCTGTGGGTTTACCCGTTGTGGCAGCACCAATGCCATTGTTGCCCAAATATTGGCCGCGTTGCTCTCCGCCAAAACTAAAGCCCAAGGCATCAATGTTGAATCCCGCTCCCCATTTGGGTGCAAAGCGATAATGCAAATGCAAGCTCAGGTTGAGGGCATTGATTTGGTGCCGATTGAACAAGACTGAATCAATGTTTTGCTCGATGTCTTCTGCAAACAAAACACCGGGGCCAGTTTTACCGGAAGTGAGTTTGGCGGGAGCAGTGGTGAAATACTGGTTGGAACCAAAAGCACTGGTGAACCGGGCGCCAATGCCCAAGCCTAATTTTTTCTTTTTTCCCACCTGCCATAGGTGTTGATAGCCCAAGGCGGTGGTGAAACTACCCCCACCTGCTGCAAGGGTGAATGAATAAGACTGAATTTTAGAGGGCCCTACAGGGTTGGGCTTGTCTTGTTTTTGTGCTTGCACAGACAAAACACAGGCGCTGAGTAGGGAAAACAAGAAGTATTTTTTCATGTAAATGGCTTTTGACCCTACCATCTACAAGAATGCCGGAAAAAAGGTTTTACCTGAAAATTAATTGTTCAACATCAAGGGCATGACCAGCATCAAGAGGTCTTCCTCTGGTGCCAGTTCTGTGGGCTTGATCAAACCCGCTTTGGTGGGGGTAGACAGCTCCATGCGCACATCGGGCGTATCGGCTGCATTCAGCATTTCAATCAAAAAGCGAGCATTGAAAGCAATCTGCAAGTCTTCGCCATCATATTGACAACTCATGCGTTCGTTTCCTTCAAAACTAAAGTCAACATCCTGAGCAGCCATTTGCAATTCGCTACCGGTAATGTTGAGGGCAACTTGGTTGGTGCTTTTGTTGGAAAACACATTCACACGGCGCAAGGCATTTTGAAAATCGGCCTTGTTCACCACCAATTTATAGGGGTTGTCTGCGGGTATGACTACTTTGTAGTCTGGGAAACGGGCATCAATCAGGCGGCAAATCATGCGGGTGCTGCCATGGGTAACAAACAAATGGTTGTTGTTGTAGCTGATGCTGAGGCTGTCGTCGTTGTCGGGCAAAGCGTTTTTCAGCAAGTTCAAAGGCTTTTTGGGCACAATGAAGGAATCGTTTTTGGTGGCTTTGGCATCGGTTCTTTTGTACCGCACCAAACGGTGGGCATCGGTGGCCACAAATTGAACGCTGTCCTTGGTCAATTCAAAGAACACGCCCGTCATGGCAGGGCGCAAATCATCATTGCTGACGGCAAACAGGGTTTTGTTGATGGCTGTCAACAATGCAGAACTGCTCATGGCAAACTGGTTGGTGTCGTCAGCAGCAGGTTCTTTGGGGAAATTGTCGGGGTTTTCGCCCATGACCTTGTACTTGCCATTGTCACTGGTGATCTCAATGGCAAAGCTTTTGTCGATGTTAAAGGTCAGGGGTTGGTCGGCGATGTTTTTCAAGGAGTCCATGAGGATTTTGGCAGGGATACAGACCCGGCCGTTGGACTTGCTTTCTACATCCATTTGCACCCGCATCACGGTTTCTAAGTCAGTGGCAACTATGTTGAGTTTTTTGTCTTCTATTTCAAAGAGAAAATCTTCCAAGATGGGCAGAACGGTATTGGCATTGATGACCCCATTGATTTGTTGGAGGTGTTTTAACAAAGAAGAGGAAGAAACGATGAATTTCATATCGACGGTTTAGAATGCAACAAACCTAAAGCAAATTCCTGGGATTTGGCTGCGAAAAAACCCCTAAAAAGCGGCTGTGGAGAACTCGAGAAAAGGGCCTTATCCTGCCATCCTTTCCATCAATTCCTGGTAGCGTTGGCGGTTGATGGGCTTGACGATATAATCCTTTACTTCTTGGTAAGAACGGGATTTTTGGATGTCGGTATCGTCTACCGAAGAGCTGACCATGTAGATCAAAATGGACTTTTTCATGGAGGGCCGCAATTGCTGAAATTCATCCAAGAACTCCCAACCATTCATGACGGGCATGTTGATGTCCAAAAAAACCACATCTGGAAGCTGGTCTGCGTTTTGGGCATTTTCTTTTAAAAAGCCAATGGCCTCGCTGCCATTGAAAAACGATACAATGCTCTTGGCCAAGCCTGTTGATTCCAGTATTTTCCGGGCGGTGAACTGGTAGATTTTGTCGTCGTCAATTAAGCAGACAGCGTGTTTGGCAGTTGGCATAGCGGACAGGGTAAATCACCCTGAACAAATATACTCCTTTCACCTTAATATTGTTGGGTGTATAAATCGGTTCCCACGCCAGAACAAGCCTATCAGAAAGCCAGGCATTATTGTGCTTACCAGGAGCGATGCCACCAAGAAGTCAAGGAAAAATTGTACGGCTTTGGTTTGCGAAAATCCGATGTAGAACCCTTGATCAGCCGGTTGATCGAAGAAGATTTGCTCAATGAGGAAAGGTTTGCCAAACAATTTGCGGGGGGACATTTTCGTTTAAAAAAATGGGGAAAGCAGAAAATTCTACATGCTTTGCGTTTGAAACGTGTGAGTGAGTACAATATCCGAAAAGCCTTGCAAGAAATTGATGACAAAGACTACCAGAAATTAGTGGCTAGCCTGGCCAGGACCAAATGGAATGCCCTGAAAGACAACCAATACATCATCCGGGAAACCAAAACCCGCAACTACTTGTTGCAAAAAGGGTTTGAGCCCCAAGTGGTGAGTGCTGAACTCAAAGCCTTGCGCACGCAATCCCATGCATAAGTCGGCCTTTTTGTTCTTTGTTTTGGTGGTGGGCATCGGCCCCCTGCCTGCCCAACACAACCATTTGCGCTCCCTTGGCTTTCAAACCGACAACGATGCTTATTTGTTTCGCTTCAACGACCGCTATTATACCAATGGCTTGTCAATCCGCTACCAGTGGCGAAAAGCGGAGGGCGTGAACAAAATCCATGGGTTAGAACTGGGGCAAAAAATTTTCACCCCCCTGAACCGCAATACCGTGAGACCTGCTGACATTGATTATCCTTATGCGGGTTATTTGTATGGCAGGTATTCACAATTGACATTTCCAGACGACCAATTGTTTTACCAATGGAACATTACCCTTGGTCTGGTGGGCCCGGCTGCAGGAGGCGAAGGCATGCAAAAATTTTACCACCAATTATTGGGCTATTCCCAATTCAAAGGTTGGCGCTACCAGATTGGCAATAACCTTGGATTGGATGCGGGTGGTCAACTGGGCTATACTGTGGCCGATGCGGGTTATTTTAAAATCACGCCTTTGTTGGATCTGCGGGCCGGAACCCAATTTGTACAAGCCAGTGCAGGGGCTTATTTTGTTTTAGGTGCCTATGAAAACCAAGCGGGATCAGCGCTTTTGCACAGTGGGCTGCAGGCCAAAGAAGCCCAACCAGAAAGAAAGGCCGAGGCTTTTTTGTATTGGTATCCCCAAGTCTTGGCCCAGCAATACAATGTGATAGTACAAGGCGGTAGGCAAAGGCGCTATGACAGTGCAGTAACGCGAAAGCTAGAACCCTATCAGTTTGGCCATACGCTGGGATTTTGTTATGCCCGCAACAGGCTGGTGGCAAAAGCCGAATGGACATTTTGGTCCAAAGAAGCAGTAGGTCAATTCTTGACCCACCGCTATGCTT
>RDYY01000053.1 GCA_004293505.1 Sphingobacteriia bacterium
ACACTTGATGAGTGGCGTTTAGATTTTTCTTTTTTTCGCTTTGGGCCCAGGTGCCAAGTCATCACAGTAGAATGCTTCTTGCAACAATTGATCCATTTGCACTAAAGGAAGTTTTTCACCAACAGTAAGCAGCATTCCTTTGACCATTTTTCTGCCATTGGCCGATAACAATTGATCGGGATCAGCCATTTGGTTGCCCTTCAAGAAAACCCACTCAAATCCTTTGTCTTTGATGGGATTGAGGTAACAAACCCATTTTTTGCGGTCATAAAAAGGGATGCCATATCGGATACAAGACCTGGTTTGGGGATAGGACAAAATGAATTGGTGCAGCTGACAGCCCAATTGGGTGAGCGCTGGGTGGGGCAAAGCGTAGTAAAAATCCAAAACGGGATCCAAGGGATTTTTTTGCCAAATTTCGCTTAGAGAGTGGATAAATCCGCCATTTTTGCTTTTCCAAGCCCTATTTATACCGGGTTGTTCAAAAATATTCAAAAAAAACAGGCCCTGGCTTTGGTTGTTCAGGTAGTTTTACTACCTTTGCCGTCCGAAAAAATCGGAACAAAACATTGAGTCATGGCAAGAGTATGTCAGGTAACCGGTAAAAAACCCATCGTTGGAAACAGTGTTTCCCACTCCAATATCAAGACCAAGCGTCGTTTTCTGCCCAATTTGCAAAAGAAGCGTTTCTTTTTTGCAGAAGAAGACCGCTGGGTAACCCTGAAAGTGTCTACAGACGCATTGAGAACCATCAACAAAAACGGTTTGGCCACTGTCATCAAAGAAATGAGAGCTGCCGGAGCCAAAATCTAATCATCCACAGTAAATTCCCTATACAATGGCAAAGAAAGGCAACAGGGTTCAGGTGATCTTAGAGTGTACCGAGCACAAGACCAGTGGTCAGCCCGGCACCAGCCGCTACATCACCACCAAGAACAAAAAAAATACGCCTGAGCGTATCGAACTCAAGAAGTTCAACCCCATTTTGAAAAAAGTAACCGTTCATAAAGAAATCAAATAACCATGGCCAAAGTAGCTTCCAAAAACGCGAAGGTAAAAGACTTGAAAGCAGCAGCTGAAGCAAAGAACTGGACCAAAGTCATCAAAGCCGTGCGCAGCCCCAAAACTGGTGCTTATACCTTTAAGGATGCCATCATCCACAAAGACAAGGTAAAAGATTACCTGAACGAAAAATAGTGGTCTGTTCATCACCTTATTCAAAGCCCCCCTTCCTGGGTGGCTTTTTTCGTGTACACCCCCACCAAAACTTTTCTTATGGGTTTCTTCGATAAGCTTTTCGGTAAAAAAGAAAAAGAGCAATTGGACCAAGGATTGGAGAAAACCAAGACTGGGTTTCTCAGTCGCCTCACCAAAGCCATTGCAGGCAAGACCGCAGTAGACGATGAAGTATTGGACCAATTAGAAGAAGCCCTCATTGGGGCCGATGTGGGGACCACCACCACCTTGGACATCATTGATCGCATCGAAAAAAATGTACGCCAAAACAAATATGTCAGCACCGAAGAACTGAATGCCATTCTGCAGCAAGAAATTGCTTCTGTTTTGGTGCAAGACCAATCCACCCATGTTAAGGACTTTACCCTAACTGGTGTGTCCAAACCTTATGTTTTACTGGTAGTTGGGGTTAATGGGGTAGGCAAGACCACCACCATTGGAAAATTGGCTGCCCGTTTCAAAGCCGCGGGAAACCAAGTGGTATTGGGTGCGGCCGATACATTCCGGGCAGCAGCTGTTGACCAATTGACCATTTGGAGTGAAAGGGTAGGTGTACCCATTGTGAAACAGGCCATGGGTTCCGATCCCAGTGCCGTTGCTTTTGATGCCGTGTCCAGTGCCGTGGCCCGCCAAGCCGATGTGGTCATCATTGATACAGCAGGGCGATTACACAACAAAGTGCATTTGATGGACGAATTGAACAAGATCAAAAGGGTCATTCAAAAAGTGGTGCCCGATGGGCCCCACGAAGTTTTGTTGGTCTTGGATGGTTCTACGGGTCAAAATGCAGTGGAACAAGCCAGGCAATTTACCGCAGCCACTGCCGTATCTGCTTTGGCCATTACCAAATTGGATGGCACGGCAAAAGGTGGGGTGGTCTTGGCCATTGCCAATGAATTTAAAATCCCCGTCAAATACATTGGGGTAGGAGAAAAGGTTGAAGACCTTCTGCCCTTTGACCAAAAAGAATTTGTCCAAACTTTGTTTCAACTGAAAGATTGATGTTGTAATTTGTTGTCAAAACAAGTCATTATGAAAAAAATCTTTTTAGCCACGGCTTTTTTCTGTGCCCTGCAAACAGCAGCCACTGCCCAATTGGGTGATCTGACCAAAAAAGCCACCACTGCTTCTAGCATGGCCAGTGCGGCAAAACTGGCTGGCTTCGACATCAATAGCCTCAGCAAGGGCATCATGGGAAAATTAACGCCTGGTTTGGGTTTGACCGGTGACCAGACACCCAAAGTAAACGATGAAGTCATGGGTTTTTTAAAGAAGAAAACCGATATCATGCCATTGAAAGACAGCAACCCAGCTGAATATGCCAAACAGCAAACTGGTTTGTTCAATAATTTGAAAAACCGTTTGGGTTATATTTTAAAACCTGAGCAGTACAAAAAATTCTTGGAATTGCTTCCTATCAAGCCTGATGCAAAAAATGTTTTGTCGGCATTGAAGTTCTAAGGCCTTTTGGCTATTGTGCCACCTTCTTTTTTTCATTCACCCCGATCCAAGCCTTTTAATAGGGGATGGACCGGGGTTTGTTTTTGGGCCATTGGGCTTGGGTGAAAATTTTCCTCCCACCTTTTCCGGTATCTGCCTTTATTGGTTAGGTTTGTGACATGCATGCTTTCTCCGATCTGGTTGACCAATTCAACTTGCAATTTGCGCCACCTCAATTTCCTGCTGCTCCTGCCAGCTTATATGAACCCTGTGATTATTTTTTGTCGATAGGTGGCAAAAGAATAAGGCCCATACTTTGTTTGATGGGGAATGAATTGTTTGATGTTTTACACCCTGATGCCTGGGAATTGGCCAAAGCCATTGAAGTCTTTCACAATTTTACTTTGGTACATGACGACATCATGGACGCTGCACCTTTGCGGCGCAACATGCCAACTGTGCACACCAAGTACAATACCAATGTGGCCATTTTATCGGGCGATGTCATGGTGATCAGGGCCTATGAGCACCTGAACAAAATTCAACCCACCCTTTTGCCCCGCATCTTGCGGTTGTTCAACAAAACGGCCAGAGAAGTTTGTGAGGGACAACAATTGGACATGGACTTTGAGCAAAAGGAAACCATTTCTTTGGCGCAATATGTGGACATGATAACCCTCAAAACCTCAGTACTCTTGGCGGCCAGTTTGGAAATGGGAGCCATCCTGGGCGGGGCCAGTGAGGGCAATGGTAAACATCTGTATGCTTTTGGTAAAAACCTGGGCATTGCCTTTCAAATTCAAGACGATTATTTGGACGCTTTTGGAGACCCCAAAAAATTTGGCAAAGAACCCGGCGGAGACATCAAGCAAAACAAGAAAACCTTTTTGTTGATTCACGCATGGGAAACGGCCAATGAAACGCAACGCAAAGAACTGCAAGCACTGCTGCAGCACAATCCGCCAGACAAAGTAGAAAAAGTATTGGCCATTTACAAAGCCTGTAAAGTTGACGATTGGGCCCTTACCCTAAAAAACAGTTATCTGCAACAAGCTTTGGACCATTTGGCTGCTGTTGCCGTGGTGTCTTCTCGCAAAAAGCCTTTGGAAGAATTGGCTGCCTATTTGATGCAGCGCAATGTTTGATCAAATCATTACCTTAGGCACCTAAACGATTACACCCGCCCATGTCTAATTCCCTTTTCAGAACCAAGGATATTGCCAAGATTGTAGCCGACAATGCCAAGCAAGAAGAAGGACATGGGGGTGGATTAAAGCGCATTTTGACGGTGCGTGACCTGACCTTTTTTGGGATTGCCGCCATTTTGGGCGCGGGCAGTTTCAGCAGTTTGGGCGGGGCCGTTTTCAGTGGCGGACCAGGCGT
>RDYY01000054.1 GCA_004293505.1 Sphingobacteriia bacterium
ACCTACCAACCCGGTGAAACCATTCAAGGCAAATGGTACCTGGTAAACAATACCCAGAAAAACTTGGCTGCTGTAAATCTTTATGCCGATTGGTACGACGATGCGGGGGCTTTGTTGCAACACCAGGTGTGGTTGATCCAACAAAATACAGGCCAGGCCCAATTCAAGATCCCTGCCGATTACAGTGGTAAATTTTTGCGCGTTGTGCCCTATACTTTGGGTGCCAAGAACAAAAACAGGGTAATGCCCGAACAAGTGATTTTTATCCGTCCCGATGCCCTGTTCTCCTCGGCCCCCAAAACAAAAGAAAATCCTACACCTGATTTGCGCATAGATACCACGGGCAAAATTTTGCGGGTGCAACTCAGCCTGCCCAAAAACGCCAACATCACCGATACGGTTTACCTGCAACGTTGGCGCAACGGTGCCATCCAAGCTTCGCAAACCATTGTGGTCAAAGACGATGCGGAATCTGAATGGGATTTTGACCGTGCATTTTTACCCGGTACAGAAGAGTTTAGGTTGGTCAATAACCGCGGCGAATACCTGCACCATGTATCCCTGAAACCCCTGCCAGCCAAGACTTTGGCGCCCCTCAACATAGACTTCAAGCAAAAATCTTTTGCCCCCAAAGGACGCAACGAATGGATCTTGACGGCCAACAACAACGAATGGATGCACTTATCGGTTTCGGTAGTTGATGCTGCCACCCATGTGCCCATTCCCACCAACTTGTCTACCCATCAGGTGGCATGGGAGAACCAACCCCAGTTTGTGGTGACCCAGCCCGATGCTTTCATTCAAGTGAAGGGCCGTGTTCAAGGCAACGATGTTTTGCCCGAAAAATTAAAGCTCACGGCCTCTGTGTTTTCAGCTGGCCGACTGCCCCAAATAGAATCCTTTCCCGTGGGGGCCGATGGCAGTTTTCTGTTTCCCGGCATTTATGCTGAAGACTCCGCTATTCTTTCTGTTCAATTAGATTATCCGGGCAGGGGCAAGAAAAATTTTGAATTGCAATTTGCCCAATTGGGTCAATTTGCAGAAGCCCCCCGCTTCCATGACCAATGGTCTTTTAGCCGACCACAATTGACGCTTCCAGCAGGCACCAAAAAGCCCTTGCCCTTTGCCAAAACAGACGAAAACGAAGTAGTTGTTTTCAGCAAAGTAAAATCTGATGCCCAGTTGATGGAGGAAAAATATACCCATGGTTTGTTCCGGGGAGGCGATGCCGTGGCCATTGACCTCTTGAAAAAAGAGACGCAATCTTTTCGGTCAGTCTTTCATTATTTACAAGGCAAAGTGCCCGGTTTGCAAATCTTTTTTGTGAATGCCGATCCCGGCAGCGGGGGAGGCGCCGGTGCTGTACCCAGTAGTCCTTCAGCTGGTGGCATGTCAACCCCAGCCCGGCAAGCTGTTTCTGCTACAGGTGCCAGTCCCCGTTCCGTTCCAGGTGAAGGGGACTTGGTGGGTGGAACCCCAGTGTTGCAATGGCGGGCCCAAGAACCCGTTCAAATTTTCTTGAACGAAGTACCCACCACGGCCGGTACCCTCATGACCATTCCCATGACCGAATTGGCCTATGTAAAAGCCTTTAGACCCCCCTTTATGGGTGCTGCCTTGGGTGCTCCCGGTGGTGCCATTGCCGTTTACACCAGGGTAGGAGACGAGAAAGATCCTTTTTACGAAAGCCATCGCTTGACCAGTTTTAAATTGAAGGGCTTCAATGCCGTTCAGCCCTACGTGCAACCCGATTACCAATTGGCCAAGAACAGGGCTTTACCCGATAACCGGCTTTCTTTGTTTTGGGATCCCCAGGTGGTGCTGACCGCCCAAAAGCCCAGCCAGCGCTTGGTTTTTTACAACAATGATTCCTCCCGCAAATTCAAGCTGGTCATTGAAGGCATCCGCCAAGACGGGGCCCTGATTCGGCTGGAAAAGGAAATAGAATAGCCTTTTTTTGGCGGTAAAATCCTTTGGATGTATATTTGCTGCCCCGAAAGGGAATGGCTGCGTAGCTCAACTGAATAGAGCATCTGACTACGGATCAGAAGGTTTTAGGTTTGAATCCTAACGCGGTCACAAAACCCGACACAAGAGTGTCGGGTTTTTTTGTGTTCGAAGGCGTCCCGAACTTGTTCGGGTAAGCCTGAGGGCACAAAAAAACCACGCAAAGGCAAAGCCTTTGCGTAAGGGTTTTGGGTAAGCCCAAAACGAAGGGAAGCGCGACCGCAGGGAGCGAATCCTTTCGCGTTAATTTGGTTTTGGGATCCTAGTAAATCTTCGCATTCGGATCAATCCCCACCACGTCTTGTTTGTCGTTGCCTTTGTCGGGCTGGACAATCATGACCTTGTTGGGCAGGTTCATCAAAGCAAAGGGGCTGCCGTTTTCGCGGCCAGCATTGCACAAAATAATACCAATGGGTGCGTTGGCGCTGCCATGTAATTGGTGGGCAGCATAAAAGTTCAAGTAGTTGTTCATGACTACAGCAGTTAGGGTTAAATAAATTTAGAAGAAGAGTAAAATGTACCAGACGGTTACACAAAAGAGGAGCATCAGTCCCCGGGAGCAATTTACCAATAGCTTTTCCATGCCGATTGTTGTTTTAAAAATGTACAATACGGGCACGGATTGGAAGGATGAAAGTATACACTGTGTACACCACAGAAAATACCAATCAGGCGGTATTTTGTAAAACAAAAAGCCCCCAGGTGCAATCTAGGGGCTGGTTAAACGTTTTGTGGGGTGCTTTAATAATGCCAGCGCACAAAAGCTTCCATGGCAGCATATTTGGTCATGCCCAAAGCCGCATACAGGTTGGCCGTGTTGCCATTGCGGTCTTCGGCTCTTTGCCAAAATTCGCGGTTGTCGGCTCCTTGAAAAGGCACCATGTCTTTTTGGGATTGGTGAATGAAAATGCCGTGGCGTTTTTTCTTGACCTGGTCAGGGCTCATGGGGATGGCCATTTCAATTTCAGAAATGTCCCATTCTTGCCAAGCACCTTTGTACAGCCAAACCCAACAATCTTTTACCCAGTCATCGCCATCGGCTTTGATGCGCTTGAGGGCTTCAAACACAGCGTCCAAGCATACTTTGTGGGTGCCATGGGGATCGGCCAAATCACCCGCACAATACACTTGGTGGGGTTTTAGTTGGCGCAAAAGTTCCATGGTCAAAACAATATCGGCTTCGCCCAAAGGCTTTTTCTCAATGGTACCGGTTTCATAAAAAGGCATGTTCATGAAATGGGCCCTGTCTTCGGTTAATCCTACATACCTGCAGGTTGCTTTGGCTTCGCATCGGCGAATCAAACCCTTGATGGCCCTGATTTCTGGGGTGTCAACCTGGTCTTTCTGTTTGGCCGCAATAAAGGCTTTGGCGGTTTTTAATTGGGTATTGCTCACCGTGTTATCAATGCCAAACATGGCTTCAAAGTCTACGGCAAAATCCAAGAAACGGGTCACGAATTCATCCGTCACAGCAATGTTGCCACTGGTTTGATAAGCCACATGCACTTCATGGCCTTGGTCGTGCAAACGCATGAAAGTGCCGCCCATGCTGATGATGTCGTCATCGGGGTGGGGAGAGAAAATCACTACCCGCTTGGGATAGGGATTGCTGCGCTCTGGGTGAGCCGGGATGACGGCATTGGGTTTGCCACCGGGCCATCCTGTTAAGCTGTCGCGCAGCATGTAAAATACTTGTAGGTTGATTTCGTAAGAGTCACCCTTTTCTACCAACAAATCGGACAAACCGTTTTCGGTATAATCATCGGCCGTCAAGCTCAACACAGATTTGTTCAGCTTCAATGCCAATTGGATCACGGCTCTTTTGACCATAGCAGGGCTCCATTCGCAATCTCCCGTTAACCAAGGCGATTTGATGCGGGTTAATTCGGCCGAGGCCAAAGCATCAATGATGAAAGTGCAGTTGCTGTGTTGTTGTAAAATAGAGGCCGGAACCGATTCGGTCACATTTCCTTCTACCGATTTGGCCACTATGCCTGCTTTGTTGCCCCAAGCCATCAA
>RDYY01000447.1 GCA_004293505.1 Sphingobacteriia bacterium
GCTTTCCGCAAAAAGTCCATTTTACTGGTAGCCCACCCTTGCTTTATGTGGTAGTCGATTACTGGTTGCAAATACTCCATTTCTTCGTTGGAAAATTTGGCGGTAAGCTGTGTTACTGCTGTGGGTTTAGTGGGTGCTGGTTCTGCTACGGGTGTAGGCGGTTCGTTTGGTGTACCCGTGCTACTGCCATCATGCAACGGTTCCACATTTGCCAAAACTTTTTCTGTGGTTTGGGTTTCAGCGGTTTCCTGTACTTCACTTTCTCCATGTGTAATTTCATTGTTCATAGTTCAAAAATTTTGATACTAAAACAACTTGGAGCCACAAAAAAAATGCACCAAGCCGTTTACCGCTTAGTGCATTAAAAATTGTGTGGTGTAAATATAGGAAACTTTAACAAATTACCAAACTACTACCAAGGTAAATCATCTTCGCTAGTACTAACATTAGCGGCCTGCATTTCGGCCTTAAAAGTATCGGCTGGCTGTGCTGCAGGCTTGGGCTGTGCAGCACCACTGGCAGCACTTAACAGCTTTAGTAAACCCACTTTTACGGCTAATGTACTTTTGGCTTCACCATCTTTAGTAACATAGGCCCTACTTTCAGGAACACCGCTAATGTATACCAAGGTACCTTTTTTTACATAGGGTGCTACCTTATCCGCATCCCACAAACTACAATCCATCCACGTGGTTTTTTCTACCACTACCTGATCAGCATTTTTGTACTTTTCCGTATAGGCCAAGGAAAAGTTTACTACTTTTTTACCGTTTACCTCTCTCAATGTGGCATCGTTGCCAACGTGGCCAATGGCTTCAATTTTTAATAACATACACTTTTATTTTTGATTGATTAAAAAACATATTTGTAGTGCTAACAGTGGTTTTGCGAAAGCCTGCTATTGTGTTATAAAGCTGCACCGTTGCGGCCTTCGCAAAGCCCTTTGTTAGCTGTAATTACCTAAAACATTGATAGCTGACCATTTAGCCATTTTACTAACCTTGTTTTGTGAATACCCATTGCTAATATTTCTTTTCTGCCTTT
>RDYY01000450.1 GCA_004293505.1 Sphingobacteriia bacterium
GCTTTGATGATGTGCAGCGCATTGCGAATAGACGCAGCCAAGATTTCTGTTTTGTAATCTTGTACGTCAAATATGTGGCGGATCTGACCAATCAACTCCATGCCATCCCAACCACTGTCATCAATGCGACCAATGAAAGGGGATACATAGGAGGCACCGGCTTTGGCGGCCAAAATGGCTTGACCTGCGGAGAAAACAAGGGTACAATTGGTGCGGATGCCGTTGTCGGTGAACCACTTGATGGCTTTGATGCCGTCCTTGATCATGGGAACTTTCACCACGATATTGGGGTGAATGGCTGCCAATTTTTTTCCTTCCTCTACCATGGTAGCAAAATCGGTAGACAAGACTTCTGCACTCACATCACCATCCACTACTTCACAAATGGCTTTGTAGTGTTGGGCAATGGCTTCTTCGCCTTTGATGCCTTCTTTGGCCATGAGCGAAGGGTTGGTGGTGACACCATCCAAAATGCCCAAGTCATGGGCTTCTTTAATTTGGGCCAAATTGCCCGTATCTATAAAAAACTTCATGGGATTAAAATAAAAATGGCAGGCTACTCACATCGCACCGCTACAACCGCCTATCCTTGCTGCATTCCTGCCCTGGGGAGGTTCAGCAGGAGCTGGTCGTGCGAGACCTGCCGGTGCAAAACTAAGGAAATCCAGCCAATCGCCCCAAGCAGACTTACAGAAATCCTACCTTTGCGGCAAAAAACAACATGGGAGTAGCCGATCAACTGGCCCAATTAAAGGCCGAAAAAGCAGCCGCTAATTTAAAAGCTGGAGAAGAATTTCTGGCCGCCAACAAAGAAAAAGAAGGGGTGGTTAGCCTGCCCAGTGGCTTGCAATACTTGGTTTTGACCCAAGGAGAAGGAGAAAAACCCTTGGCCCACCACGAAGTCACTTGTCATTACCATGGCACCCTTACCGATGGCACCATCTTTGACAGTTCTGTTCAAAGGGGACGACCCGCCAGCTTTCCTTTGGGTGCAGTCATCAAAGGATGGACCGAAGGCTTGCAGTACATGCCCACCGG
>RDYY01000451.1 GCA_004293505.1 Sphingobacteriia bacterium
CCTGTGCATCCAGGAATGGGCACACCCGCTTCCAAAACATTGTGGGGATAAGTGTAAGACCAAGCCCAATCGGGTAACCAAGAAAAGGGTTTGTGGCTGTTGTTGACAATACCCCAGTCCCCGTCACCGCTGATTTGGCAACCTACTCGGCCAAACGCATAAGCAAACATCATGGTAGGGGCAAAAGCATCGGCAAAGGGCAAAAGCGGAATTTTGTGGCGGCGAGCATACCAAATGATGGCAGCACCGGCACAAATCAATCCACCATAAAAAGTTAGTCCACTAAACGCTATCAAGGAGCCAATGGGATCTTGGGTAAATTCTTTCCAATTCTCCAAGTTGTGAAAAACCTTGGCACCCAAAAAACCAAAGACCGCGGCATAAATCACAATGTCTCCTACCCTGTCCTGGGGCCAAATGCGCAGGATACGGGTTTCGGGTGTTTTTAAAATGGTCTTTTGTTTTTCCCACCACTTGAGGGCGCCAAATGCCAATGCCATCAACATACCGGCCAAAAAACTGCCTTGACTGGAGAGGATAAAGGATTGTGGATCGTCCAAAGCTGTTGGGACCAAAAATGCCCCTATGATTTTGTACCCAAATACAAAACCCAATAAACCATTGATGACCAATTCACCCAAGCCAGCAGGGGCTCCAATGGTGATTTTTTCTTCTGTGGATTGAAACCAACCTTCGGCTTGTTTGCGCCTTAATTCAAGGGTCAAGACCCAAGCAGACAACAAAAAAGAAAGGGCCACAAAAAAGCCAAAACTGTTGATGAGCTTCAAGCCAGAGAGTTCAAATCCCAGCAAGTCTTTGACCAAGTAAAAAAGATTGGGGTACATGCAAAACACAATTATCGGTGGGCAGCAAGGTAAGCCAAAAATCAGCAAAAAGAAGGCCCCACCGAAGTGAGGCCATACTTACTAACCCATCTAAAAACAAATATACATCAGTTACAATGCTCGTTGAAAACACTCATCAAATGTTGGGCAATGACCTGTGCTGGTCGACCTTCAATTTGGTGTCTCTCTACCA
>RDYY01000055.1 GCA_004293505.1 Sphingobacteriia bacterium
ACAGCCAGTTTGGACATGGCAGGCAAAGCGGGTTTTACAGAGATCATTCGCAAGGGCACCAATGTAGCGGCTTGGATCAACAACAATGCACCCACCACCATTGTCCTGGGGGCCCACTTGGACCACTTGGGTTATGGAGAAGACAAAAATGCTTTGGACACAGGCCGACAAATTCACAATGGGGCCGATGACAATGCCAGTGGTACAGCGGCTTTGTTGGAATTGGCCAAAGCCCTGAAAAAGCAAGCACCCACTACACAGAATTACCTCTTCTTGCATTTTTCGGGAGAAGAGTTGGGTTTGTTGGGTTCAAAATATTGGTTGGAACACCCCAGTGTGGTTGTTCAACCCAGTTTCATGTTGAACATGGACATGGTGGGCCGATACGACACGGCCCGCAAACTCACCATTGGGGGCTGGGGTACTTCACCGCTCTGGGGTCAAGTCTTGCCCGCTTTGGCCCAGGGCATGGCCTATAAAATTGATTCAGCTGGCAGTGGACCCAGCGACCATGCCAGTTTTTACCGCAAAGACATTCCCGTCTTGTTCTTTTTTACGGGCAGCCACATGGATTACCACAAAGCTTCTGACGATTGGGACAAAATCAATTACACTGGATTGCGCGAAGTGGTCAACTTGGCCCAGCGCATTGTGTTGGCCACGGCCGACAAGGGCAAGTTGGTCTTTACCAAAACAGCCGAACAACAAATGGGTCGCAGCACCCGTTTTACGGTTAGTTTGGGTGTCATACCTGATTATGGTTATACCGGAACAGGGATGCGCATTGATGGGGTGAGCCCAGGAAAACTGGCGGAAAAATTGGGTTTGCAAGCGGGCGATATTTTGTTGCAATTGGGGGAATTCAAATTTGTAGACGTGAATGCCTACATGCAATCCTTGTCTAAATTCAAAAAAGGCGATGCCACCAAATTGGTGTTCAAGCGCGGCGACCAAACCCTGGAAAAAGAACTTGTATTTTAAACCTACTGCATGAAACTCCGCCTGGACCAGGACGGCATCACGGAAGAATTTTTTGAAGATACCCGCTTGTTGGGCATCACTGCTTCTGTTAAGAATTATCAATTCTGCATGTTGCTGAACCGCAACATGGGGTATGATTTTCGCCTCAACCCCGAAATTGAAATCGAGATGCGAAAAAAGGGGCGCAAGTATTTTTTTTCGATCTACCAATACCAGGAACCGACCAGCCAACTGGTGCATTACCTCTACCACAACCACTACGAAGGCGAATACCTATTACCAGAATTCAAACACATGGATTTTCTCTGGCTCATGAAGCACGATTGGGTAGACGATGAAAAATGCGAATGGATCACCCAAGTGGTGCGGCAAATGAATGGGGTGCAATTGGTGGCCGAGCTGACCCACGAACAGATCCGCAACAAGGGCAACATGATTTTTGAGTAAGCCCTAGCGGTTCAATACCTGGATGGTCTTCTCTTCCTTGTCTATCATCCGTCCAATGGGTTGTAAAAAATCTCCCCAGCCAGCGTTTTTCAAACAGGCTTGCACGGCTGTCAAACCTTCGGGTGCCACCGCCAACAACAAGCCCCCATTGGTTTGGGGATCGGGCAAGAGCGAAAAAGCTTCCATGACATCAACCCCTTTTTCAAAAGAAACCCCAGTACTGTAGGCATTCCAATTGCGGTAAGTCGCGTCGGGTACCAAGCGCTCTTTCAGATAAGCCAGGGCAGCAGGAATTTTAGGAACTTGTTGGTAATACAATTCAGCACTGCAGCCACTGCCTTGGGCCATCTCAGTCAAATGGCCCACCAAACCAAAACCGGTAACATCGGTCATGGCCGTAACAGCGGGCAATTGTCCCAAAGCCGCGCCCACACTGTTCAATTGCACCAGTTGGTTCACCAAAACCTCGGCATCAGCGGGCTGAAGTTTTTGTTTTTTTTGTGCTGTAGACAAAATGCCTACCCCCAAAGGCTTGGTGAGCAAAAGCCAGTCTCCCGGCAAAGCCGTGTTGTTTTTTTTCAGGTGGGAAAGTTGGACCAAGCCATTGACCGCCAAACCAAATATGGGCTCGGGGCTGCTGATGCTGTGTCCGCCTGCCAAAGGAATACCTGCTGCTGCACAAATGCTTCTCCCCCCGGCCAAAACCTCGGCCGCCCATTTGGGATCAATCTGGTCCACGGGCCACCCCATGATGGCCAAGGCCAAGAGGGGATTCCCGCCCATGGCATATACATCGCTCAACGCATTGGCTGCTGCCACTTGGCCATACACAAATGGATCGTCTACAATGGGGGTAAAAAAATCGGTGGTGGCCACCAAAGCTTGGCCATTGCCCAAATCATAGACGGCTGCATCATCTTGGCTTTCATTCCCCACGAGCAAATGGGGAAATGGGTTTTGGGTAGTGCTTGTGCCCAAGATTTGGGCCAATACGGCAGGGGCAATTTTGCAACCGCAGCCGGCTCCCGTAGAAAAATTGGTCAACGAAATGGAATCGGCCATTTTTGCGGAAAGGTAGTCCGAAATCCCCTTTTTGTCAAAGCTTGGGGGCTTCCCAAGCCACATCAACAAAGTCCAAAGCCCTTTCGCCATTCTGTGTCTTGACCCAGAGCTGACCTTTCTGGTCTACAAACTGGGGTTGGCAAGCGGTTTTTTCTCCTTTGATCCAAAGGTCTTTTGGGGTGTTTTTAGCATAAAGTTGGGCATTGTAATCGGCCAAAATAGCTTCAGCCCGGCCCGACACCAACGCTTCCCAGCGCAAGGACAAGTGTTTCAACAAAATTTTACCCATTGCCAGGTGGTCAAATTTTTTACCAGTGATTTGCTGGAGGGAGACGGCTTTTTTTTCCAACCCGGGAAATTGGGTCTGGTTGATGTTGAGGCCGATGCCCACTACGGCCCAGCGCCAGTGCTGGCCTTGGAGCTTGTTCTCTATCAACATACCCCCTGCCTTTCTGTCACGCCAATACAGGTCATTGGGCCATTTGATGGTCAGCCCTTCTGGCAAAAAAACACCCAAAAAATCATGGCAGCCCAGGGCCATGGCCATGCTCAGTAAAAAGGTTTTTTCTGCCCCTAGCGGATGAGTGTCCAAAATCAAGGATAAGAGGATGTTTTCACCTGGCAAGGATTCCCACTGTTTGCCCCTTTGCCCTTTTCCTGCCGTTTGCACATCGGCTTGAATGGCCATGCCGGAAACGGCCATTTTGGAGTCGATCAGTTTTGTGGCATATAAATTGGTACTGTCAATGGTCGGCAAATGAACAAAGGGTTCTCCTATCACGGTTTTAACAGGTTGGGGTGGGTAAGAATCACTATTTTTGACGAAGGTAACAGCTTACCCTAAACACTTAAACAGATCTAAATATTTGGAACAACTTACTGCTTTGACATCCCGTCCAAAAAAGACCATCACCCGCTTGACCCGCAGTTCCAAACTGTTCAAGACCATCATCAAAGCCATCCAAGACAAAAAGGGCGAAAACATCATCAGCCTTGACTTGCGCAAAATTGAAGAAGCCGCTTCGGATTTTTTTGTGGTCTGCGAAGCCACCAGCACCACCCAAGTGAAAGCCATCAGCGATTTTGTTGAAGAGAAAGTCAAGGAAGTTTGTGGCGAATTGCCTTTTAAACACGAAGGAAAACAAACAGCCCAGTGGGTTTTGATTGATTACATCAACATTGTGGTGCACATCATGCACCCCGAATCCCGTCGTTTTTACCAATTAGAAGAAATGTGGAGTGATGCCGGCGCCATGGTGCATGAACCTTAACGCCCACATTTCGTTATCATAAGACCCTACTCAACAGAACAGCAAAAGAAAAACATTCCATGACTCCTGACAAAACGGATGGCCAAAGAAAAGGCCCAAAATTCAACATATACTGGATCTACGGTGTGATAGGCCTCATCTTGGCATCTACCTATTTCATGCGCTTCTCTCCTGACTTGACCAAGACCAGCGAACAGGAATTCTTTCAATCCATGTTGACCCCATGTGGAGCGCATTGACATCATCAAGAACAAAGAGCGGGTCAGGGTTTATATTAAGACCGACAGTTTGGGCAAGGATTTCTATGTCAAGAAATTCAAAAAAGACCTCAGCAAGGAAAAACAAAAGATCAAAGGATCTCCCTTGTTTGATTTTGAAGTAACCGATCTGAAGAGTTTCAAGGATGCCCTTAAAACCTATTATGAAAAAAACCCTGCAGTAGCCCAAGTAGCGGAAAACCCCGTTTCAGAGCCCGAATGGTTTGGTCCCATTTTCAATACCATTTTCTCCTTGGTGCTCATC
>RDYY01000452.1 GCA_004293505.1 Sphingobacteriia bacterium
GCCCTGGGCTCGTCTTGGTCCAGTGCTGCGCGGTGTTCTTGCAAATATTTTTTCAGTTCATCCATGTTGGGCAATTTTTTGGGTGAGTCTTTCTCTCAAAAGTTGTTTGGCGCGGAAGTATTGGCTTTTACTGGTTGATTCGCTGATTCCCAGTTGGGTAGCAATCTCCTTGTGGCTATAATCTTCCAAAGCAAACAATCCAAAGATCTGGCGACACCCATCGGGTAATCCTTTGATGGCCTGGTGGATCAAACCAAAGTCAAAAGTCTTCCACCATTCCGTTTCTTCCTGCACCAGCACCTCGTGCTGGCTATCGTCCCATTCCTGCCAGTAAAAATTCTTTTTACTGAAACGGATGCATTCATTCACCACAATGCGCTTCAGCCATCCGCCAAACTGCTCGGCCACTTTTAACTGGTGCAGGTTCTTGAAAGCCAACATAAAGGCTTCCTGCAACAGGTCTTCAGCGTCCGCCCGGTTACCGGCCATGCGCAAACAAATGTTGTACATGGCTTTGTTGTATTGTTGGTAGAGCAAGGATTGCGCTTCCGCGTCTCCTTGACTGGCCTTTTTCACAACAGCTGTCGGTATGTTGAATCCCGTTTCCAAGCAGTTTCTATATTCAAGAGTCAAGATGGGCAAAAAGGTTGGAAAGCCCGCAAAAAAAACCGCCCCTTGGGCCAAGGGACGGTCTACATTGATCAAAATCAAAGGGTTTCAATGCCTTTATCAATATTCTGGCAACTTGGGTTTGTTCTCCATGATGGTCTCTATGCGGGCCATGACCTCGTTGTCTAGTTTGGCCAAAGTATCCAAAGCGGTGAGATTGTCGGTCAATTGGGCCGCGCTGGTGGCGCCTAAAATGGCCGTGCTCACGTTGGGGTTGCGGATGCACCAAGCAATGCTGAGCGAAGGCAAGCTCACCCCCAATTCTTGGGCCAAAGCCCCCAAGGCTTTCACTTTGTTGATCTTGGTTTCCAAGAACCAACGGTCTTTTAACCAGTCAAAACCGGGGATAGACAAACGGCTGCCTTC
>RDYY01000056.1 GCA_004293505.1 Sphingobacteriia bacterium
CTGCAAGCCCTGCTGCTGGATTGGACATTTCCAAAATGGAAGAAGTGGTCCTCATGCCCCGTTTGTCCGATACCATGACCGAAGGGGTGATTGCTGGATGGCAAAAACAAGTAGGCGATGCAGTGAAAAAAGGAGAGGTCTTGGCCGATATAGAGACCGACAAAGCCACCATGGAATTGGAGAGTTACAAAGACGGTGTTTTGCTTTATCAAGGTGCCAAAGCCGGAGAGAAAATACAAGTCAACGATTTGTTGTGCATCATTGGTGCCCCCGGTTTAGACATTGCTCCCATTGTGGCTGCTGTTGCCGCCCAAGGTGCGGGTGCACCTGCTGCGCCAGTTGAAGCTGCTGGAACGGCTGCTGCCACCATCGCCCCAGCCCAAGCAGCCCTTGCTGCGCCAGTTGCTGCCCCCGTTGTGGTGAATGAAGGCCGCATTTTGGCCTCACCTTTGGCCAAAAAATTGGCCGCCGAAAAAGGCATTGATTTAAAATTTGTTCCAGGTACAGGCGACAATGGTCGCATCACCCGATCCGACATAGAAAACTATACCCCAGCTGCTGCAGCTGCAGCCCCTGCGCCTGTTGCTGCTTCAACTGCAGCGGTTGCTGCTGCCCCTGCCCCTGCTGTTTCAGCGGCGCCTTTGGGACAGGTCAGCTTTACCGACACACCCGTGAGCCAAATGCGCAAAACCATTGCCAAGCGACTCAGCGAAAGCTTGTTCACGGCGCCCCATTTTTACCTGACCATGCGCATCAACATGGATGCAGCCATCGAAGCAAGGGCCAAGATGAACGAAGTGGCCAGCGTGAAAATCAGTTTTAATGATTTGGTGGTCAAAGCGGCAGCCATGGCCTTGAAGCAACACCCCAAAGTCAACAGCAGTTGGTTGGGCGACAGCATTCGCACCAACCACCACGTAAACATTGGTGTGGCCGTTGCCGTTGACGAAGGACTCTTGGTACCTGTGGTGCGTTTTGCCGATGGCAAAAGTTTAAGCCAGATTGGTGCCGAAGTAAAAACCTTTGCCCAAAAAGCAAAAGATAAAAAATTGCAACCCGCTGATTGGGAAGGCAGCACTTTTACCATTTCTAACCTGGGCATGTTTGGCATTGACCAATTCACGGCCATCATCAACCCGCCCGATGCTTGCATCTTGGCCGTGGGTGGCATTTCGGCCGAGCCCGTGGTAAAAAATGGTGCCATTGTTCCGGGCAACATCATGAATGTTACCCTCAGCTGCGATCACCGTGTGGTAGATGGTGCTACAGGCGCAGCCTTCCTGCAAACCTTGAAGAGCTTGCTGGAAGAGCCTGTCCGGATGTTGGTTTAAGCAAAGTTTACACTAATCATTCCCATCGCATCCAATGGGTGCGCCGGGGGGTACTTCTTTGTGAGCAGGTAATTTGATTTCTCCTGGTGCTTCCATGCGTTTTAAAGCATAGATGTATGGCGCTTTGTTGGTGCTGGTCTTGCTTTGGGCTTGACAATAGGTTTTTAAATCGGCCAATCGGCTTTGGCAAATGCTTTTAACAGCATAATTGGTTTGCTCACTTTGTACCAATCCCAAGATCCAGGTCAAGACCATTTGTTGGGTTTGTTCTTGCACCAATTGCTGGAAACCCTTTTCTGGTTTGGCTTTCCAGGTGGTGTTGATGATTTGGTCCAACACATCGTCCCAACCCAAAGTACCGTGCAAGGCTTTTAATTGCACCAAGCGATTGGCCCTTTCAGGGTGAAACAAAAAAGCCAATTCATATTGCGCCAATCCTTCTGCAGCTGCCAAAGGATCCAAGCCCATGCCCGTTCTGCGGGGAAACAATTCGCCCAACGCATAATACTGGGGTGGACGGGGTGGCACCAAGTTAAGGATGCCCTGGGGAATGGACAAAGTACTGGGCGACAAAGCGCCCAATGCAGCTTGCAAAGCAGCTTGTTGGGTAGCCAAGGGAAGGGGTTGGGGTCCCGCTTCTCCGTCCCCTTTTACGGCATAAGCATAACTGACGCCACCGATTAGTTTACACACGGCTTCTAGTTGGTAACGGTGGTAGTGGTAGAGGGGTACCAATGCATCTTCCAATTTGCTCATGGGGGTTCCGGTGCGGATGGCATCGGCCGAAAACTGCGCCAGTCCTGCGTTGCGGACTTTTAGGCTGGTGTTTAAAGCGGCCACTGGGTCCTTGCCATTGTCCCACAAGTGGGCATCTGGATGAAACCCACCTGCCGCACGGGCATCGGCATCAGAGATAAACGATAGTCCCATGGCCTTGGTATCGGTCAAGATTTTTTGCAAGGCAAAGTTCTCATTGGTGTTGTCGGGAAAATCAGCATAACCATACAGGATGGCCCTTTTGTCCCATGCCCCAATTTCATTGGTGTATACTTGGCTGAAATCAATTTTTCCGGCAGCGTTTACCGTCAAGTCTGGATGGGGATAGTCCATCACAGAAGCCCTGTTGTTGGTGCTGGAAGAATAATTGTGCATCAATCCCAATGTGTGGCCTACTTCGTGTGCAGCCAATTGGCGCAAACGCTGCAGGGCTGCGGCTTTCATGGTTTCAGGAACGGGCTTGTCCTTTTCAAAAGGAGAGAGCAAGGCAGTAAAAATCAAATAATCTTGTCGCACCCGCAAAGAACCCAAAGTCACGTGTCCCTTGATGATTTCACCTGTGCGGGGATCGGAAACCGTATTGCCATAACTCCAACCCCGGGTAGAGCGGTGCACCCAATTGATTACATTGTAACGAACGTCCATGGGATCGGCCGAGTCGGGCAAAAGTTTTACTTGGAAAGCATTTTTATAACCTGCTGCTTCAAATGCTTGGTTCCACCAAGCGGCACCTTCCATTAAAGCAGATCGAATGGGTTCTGGGGTGCCATTGTCCACATAATACACAATGGGCTTGACGGCTTCAGAAAGGGCAGCACTGGGCTCTTTTTTTTGCAAACGGTGTCTGGCAATCCACATTTGTTCAATGGGTTGGGTAAAATCGGAACTGTAATCAAAAAAACTGGGACCAAAATAGCCACTGCGGATGTCATAGGCCCTGGGCTGGTAAGCATTGTCGGGCAATTGTACCAAACTGTGGTGCATGCGCAAAGTGATGGCTTCTGTAGATGGGGTAACGGCTTGTACCAAACGGCCTGCATCGGCCCCGCCAGTAAAACTAATGGTGGCTTCTAATTCGGTGTTTTGCGGAAAATTTTTGGTACGGGGTAGGTAGATGGCAGAACGCGATTCGCTCAAAGCATAATTGCCTTGGCGTTGGGAACGCAAGCGATCGGCTACGCCCATGGCATCGCGCAACAAAAAAGGAGTAAAATCAATGAGCAGGTCTCCTTCTTCTTCCTCTTCAATGGTAAAGCCTGCCAAAGTGGATTGGGCAAAGGATTCGGCCACGGCTCTTTTTTCACGCGGATCGGTGGCACTGGCCCTGTAATCGTAATTGGGTTGGACCAAAAATAATTTTTTTCCCACTCGGTGAAAATACACCACGCGGCTGTCGCCAATCAAACCCCTGTCCAACCCAATGTCATTGGAACCCAAGCCAGCTGGCAAACTGTGCACATATAAAAATTCTTGGTTCAATTTATTGACCCGCAACCAAATTTTGCCATTGGTCTCGTCCCAATAAAAAGGGAAAAAACCTTCTTGTTTTTTAAAATTTTGGGTGCGGGAACTGATTTTCCCTTGTGCAAACAAGTTGTTTTCAGGGCCCCAAAAAAACGTGCACAAACAAAGGCCAAGGGCCAAGATTTTTTGTGTTGACATGTGGTGGGTTGGCTTTATGGAGATAAAAAAACCCCGACACAAGGACGGGGTTTGGGGTAAGAAAGTAAATCTTATGCGTTGCTTTCAGGTGTTGCTTCTGGTGCAGGTACAGGCGCTGCGGCAACGGGTGCAGGAGCGGGTGCTGGTGCGGGAGCAGGTTTCTTGGCAGCAGGCTTTTTAGCAGCAGGCTTTTTGGCTACTGGTTTGGGCGCAGCTTTTTTAGCGGCTGGCTTTTTGGCAGCTGCTTTTTTAGGGGCGGCTTTCTTGGCTGCTTTTTTGGGAGCAGCTTTCTTAGCGGCTTTCTTGGCTGCAGGCTTTTTGGCAGCTGCTTTTTTCACTGCTTTTTTAATGGCCTTTTTTGCGGCTTTTTTAGGGGCAGCTTTCTTGGCTGCTTTTTTGGGAGCAGCTTTTTTCGCGGCCTTCTTGGCTGCTTTTTTAGCTACTGGTTTTTTGGCCGCTGCTTTTTTTACGGCTTTTTTTGCGGCCTTTTTGGGAGCCGCTTTTTTGGCGACTTTCTTTTTTGCTTTTGCCATGGTGTTATTTGTTTGTAAGATGATGGTTAGAGCAGTAAGGTAGAACCTTTTTTTATTTCTTTTTACTTCGTTGATAACCTTTTTTCAACAGGTATTGCAGAACCTTTTCTCTTTGGTCACCTTGCACCAAGATTTCTCCCGCTTTGGCCGATCCGCCCGTACCACAAAAATTGCGCAATTCCTTGCCCAAAATTTCCAAGTCTTCTTCCTTGCCTTGGAAACCAGCTACCAAAGTGACGGTCTTTCCACCCCTTTGTTTTTTGTCTATTTGTATCCACAATACTTGTTCAGAAGCTGGGAGGGTTTCTGTTGGGCCTTCTTCTTCTGTTTGAAATTGAAAATGGGGGTCAGTGCTGTAGACCATTCCATTTTGGGTATTGGTTTTCTTTTTTGACATGGCATCAAGATGTAAAACTGGCTTTTAAACTCAGGTCCAAACTCCTGGCCTGGTGAATCAATCCACCCACAGA
>RDYY01000448.1 GCA_004293505.1 Sphingobacteriia bacterium
TTTCAAAACCAAAAGCTACTGTATGATCAACTTATTCCATGAAGTCAGCCAGGCCTGCAGCCGCATCACCACAGAGCGCTACAGCACCAGCTTTTCTTCAGCCATCCGCCTCTTGAACCCGGCCATGCGCACGCCCATTTTCAACATTTATGGTTTTGTGCGTTTTGCCGACGAGATCGTGGATTCTTTTCATGGTTACGACAAAGCCACTTTGCTGACCGAATTTAAAGCGGCCACTTACGAAGCCTTGGACAGGGGCATCAGTCTCAACCCCATCTTGCACAGTTTTCAGTTGACTGTAAGGGAATTCAACATTGACCGGGAACTGATTGATGCTTTCTTGTTCAGCATGGAAATGGATTTGGACAAACGCAAGTACGACAGGGCTGGATACGAGCAATACATTTATGGCTCAGCAGAAGTAGTGGGCCTGATGTGCCTTTATGTTTTTTGCCACGGCAATGTGCACCAATACGCCCAGCTAAAGCCCTATGCCCGCAGCTTGGGGGCTGCCTTTCAAAAAGTCAATTTCTTGCGTGACTTGAAAGCAGACTATGAAGGCTTGGAGCGCGTCTATTTTCCCGGTTGTGATTTTCGCAACTTTACCGAAAAAGACAAAGCAGAAATTGAAGCCGACATCCAAAAAGATTTTGACCATGCTTTGCAAGGCATACAGCGCTTGCCTTTGCAAGCCCGCTTTGGGGTTTATGTGGCCTATAAATACTATCTCTCCCTCTTCAAGAAAATCAAGAAAGTACAACCCCAACGCATTTTGGACGAGCGGATCCGCATTCCTGATTACGGCAAAGTTTTTATCTTGGCCAAAGCAGGTATTCGCAGCCAGTTGAATTTATTGTAGATGCCCAGTGAAGAAGTTATTTTAGTGAATGAATCGGACCAAGCCTTGGGAACCATGGAAAAAATGGCTGCCCATGAACAGGCTTTGCTGCACCGTGCTTTCAGTGTTTTTATTGTGAACAATGCCGGTGAAATGCTTTTGCAACAAAGGGCATTTGACAAATACCATTGTGG
>RDYY01000449.1 GCA_004293505.1 Sphingobacteriia bacterium
TCGCCACAAAAAACCTTCCATGCAAAAGAAAATTCAATCGGCCCTGATTTCTGTTTTTTACAAAGATGGTTTGGCCCCCATTGCCCAAGCTTTGCAAGCGGCTGGGGTCACTATTTATTCCACAGGTGGTACCCAACAATATTTAGAAGAAAATGGCATTGCCTGTGTACCCGTAGAAAGCCTGACCACCTACCCTTCTATTTTGGGTGGCCGAGTAAAAACCCTTCACCCCGTTGTGTTTGGGGGCATTTTGGGGCGCCGATACGAAGACCAAGACTTGGCCGAAATGGCCCAGTACAAAATTCCTGAGATTGACTTGGTCATGGTTGACCTGTATCCTTTTGAAGAAACCCTGCGCAACACCACAGAAGAAAAAGCCATCATCGAAAAAATTGACATTGGCGGACCTTCCATGATCCGGGCAGCAGCCAAAAATTTCCGGGATGTTTGGGTGGTGGCAGCCAAAAAAGACTATGCCGATGTCTTGCACATCTTGCAAAACCAAAAAGGACACACCACCATTGACCAACGCAAAGACTTTGCGGCCCGCGCTTTTGAAGTAGTGATGCATTATGACATTGCCATCAGCAACTATTTTAACCCCCTGGCAGAAAAAACCCTGCGCTATGGCGAGAACCCCCACCAAGCTGCCCGCTTCAAAGGCAATCTGGACCAGGTTTTCAGCCAATTGCACGGAAAAGAATTGTCTTACAATAATTTGGTCGATACCGAAGCGGCCATCCAACTGATCCAAGAATTTACAGGGGCCGATCAAGCTGTTTTTGCCATCATCAAACACACCAATGTTTGTGGCATAGCCCAAAGGCCCAGCTTGTCTGCTGCTTGGGAAGCGGCGCTGGCAGGTGATCCTGAAAGTGCTTTTGGTGGGGTCTTGGTGTGCAACCAACCCGTGGACCAAACCACGGCCAGCGCCATCAGCGAATTGTTTTTTGAAGTTTTGGTGGCGCCGGCCTTTGAGCCTGCTGCCCTGGCTTTGCTGCAAACCAAGAAAAACCGGATTCTCTT
>RDYY01000057.1 GCA_004293505.1 Sphingobacteriia bacterium
ATCCTTGCTATTGGCCCTGCCCGTAGGATCCATGTGCAGCTTGCCTTTGAG
The DNA here is from genome assembly GCA_004293505.1 of Sphingobacteriia bacterium. Classification (GTDB taxonomy): domain Bacteria; phylum Bacteroidota; class Bacteroidia; order Chitinophagales; family Chitinophagaceae; genus Sediminibacterium. The sequence goes on from RDYY01000057.1 coordinate 52, forward strand.
TGGTTGGTTGGTGGCCCATTGGGGCAGCCAAAAAACCCTCTGGCTTTCTTCGGCCCTTTATCCCTTGGTCTTGCTTTTGTTGGGCCTTTGTCCCAGTGTGGCTTGGCTGGCGCTGGGTTTGTTTGGTTTTGGATTGGTGGGCAACATGGTCAACATTGCTGTCAATACCCAAGCCGTGGGGGTTGAACAACAATATGGTCGTTCCATCATGGCATCCTTTCATGGGGTTTGGAGTTTGGCCGGGTTTTGTGGCGCAGCCGTGGCCACTGGCTTGGTGTTGTTGGGCTTTTCACCCCAAGCCCATTTTCAATGGATTTGTGTGGCGTTGTGGGGCTTGGCATTTTTTATCCGGCCATATACTTTGCCCACCGACCAAACAGGTCTACCAGCACCTTTGTTTGCCAAGCCCGACAAAGCTTTGTTCTTGTTGGGACTCATGGCTTTTGCTTGCATGGCTTGTGAAGGCACCATGTTTGATTGGAGTGGCATTTATTTTCAACGCGTGGTCAAAGTACCGGCAGCTCAAATCAGCATGGGCTATACCGCTTTCATGGTGACCATGGCCACGGGCCGATTTGTGGGCGATAAATTGGTGACAAAATTTGGACCCAAAAAAATCTTGCAAGGCAGTGGACTAACCATTTTTATGGGTTTGGCGTTGGCCGTTTTTTTCCCCCAAGTGACAAGCGCTACCCTTGGTTTTTTTGTGGTGGGCTTTGGGGTCTCTTCTGTTGTTCCCTTGGTCTACAGTGCAGCAGGCCGGTCCCAAAAAATGAATGCGGGCGTGGCTTTGGCGGCTGTTTCCAGCATTGGCTTTTTGGGCTTTTTGCTGGGGCCACCCTTGATTGGTTTTGTGGCCGCAGCCTGGGGCTTACAAACATCTTTTTTCGTGATGGCCATCTTGGGTCTGTCCTTGGCTTATTTGGCCCATTTGGCTTTCCCCCATCCAAGCTCAACCCCAACCCAAACCAACGACGCCAACCCTTAACCTTTAACACAAACAAAACGCAAGACCATGTTGCCCAGCATTCCTTTGGCCGAAAGACTGCGACCCCAATCTTTGGATGATGTATTGGGGCAAGAACACATCACTGGTCCTGGTAGTTTGATGCGACAAGCCATTCAAACGGGTCTGGTACCCTCTTTAATTTTGTGGGGACCTCCAGGAGTAGGCAAAACCACTTTGGCCCAAATCATTGCCCAATCGGCGGGGCTGGGCTTTTTTCAATTGTCTGCCGTGAGCAGTGGGGTAAAAGAAGTACGCGAAGTCATTGACCAAGCCAAACACCAACGCGGGGCAGTTCTTTTCATTGATGAAATCCACCGCTTCAACAAGGGCCAACAAGACGCTTTGTTGGGGGCTGTAGAAAAAGGTACCATCCGATTGATTGGTGCCACCACTGAAAACCCCAGCTTTGAAGTGAATGCTGCTTTGTTGAGTCGATCCCAAGTTTTTGTGTTGAAGTCTTTGACACCCGAACACTTGGAAGCCTTGCTGCACAAGGCTTTGACCCAAGATGACTATTTAAAAGGATTGGACATTGTTTTGACCCAAACCGAAGCCCTGGTGCAATTGAGTGGGGGCGATGGGCGCAAATTATTGAACCTCTTGGAGCTTTTGGTACAAGCTGGGTTTCGACAGATCACCAACGACAATGTGGTCCGGGTGGCCCAACAAAAAACCTTGCGCTACGACAAAAAAGGAGAGCAACACTACGACATCATATCGGCCTTTATCAAGAGCATGCGGGGCAGTGACCCCAATGGTGCCGTGTATTGGATGGCCCGCATGATAGAAGGCGGAGAAGACGTCAAATTCATTGCCCGGCGCATGTTGATTTTTGCCAGCGAAGACGTGGGCAATGCCAATCCCAATGCATTGCTCTTGGCCAATGCTTGTTTTGATGCGGTACAAAAAATTGGTTATCCTGAAAGCCGCATCATCTTGTCGCAGTGTGCCACTTATTTGGCAACATCGGTCAAAAGCAATGCTGCTTATGAGGCCATTGGTGCGGCCCAAAAAGCCGTGAAAGAAACGGGCGACCTTCCCGTTCCCTTGCATTTGCGCAATGGCGCCTCTGGACTGATGAAAGAAATGGGTTATGGTGAAAATTACCAGTACTCACATTTGGGGGAGAACAATTTCATTGAACAAGAATACCTGCCCGAGCCCTTGGTGGGCAAGGCTTTTTACGTACCGGGGGAAAATGCGCGTGAAGCCGAATTGAAGCGCTTTTTGGCAGAAAGGTGGAAGGGGAAATACGGGTATTGATGACTGCCAGCAAGAACCCATACTAGAGATTCATGCAGTTACCCTTTGGGGCACCAGGCGACCTTTTACTGCTGCCAAATCATCCGCCCCGCGGTTGCCTCCTTCGTGGTATTCAGCATCTTCATTCACATCCCACAAATCATAGACTTCTTTGCCGGCTAAAATATTGCGGGCCGCCAACATGGCCGTCATCATGGAATGGTCTTGGTTGTTGTATTTGTGCATGCCATTGCGACCCATCAAATACAAGCCGGGGTAGGCCGATAAGGCTTCCCGCACGGCATTGACTTTCTCTTTATAAGTCTGGTCGTATACAGGATAGGCTTTGGGCTGGCGCACCACATAACCATCTACAACAGCCGATGGCTGCGTCAATCCTATCTGCTGAATCTCACGCGTGGCCAAGGCAATCAGGTCCGCATCAGGAGAGGCCCAGAGGCCATCGCCTTCAAAACAAAAATATTCCAAGCCATAACATGCCATGCTGGGATCGGGCACCATGAAGGGACTCCAGGATTTAAAATTTTGGATGCGACCCACTTTCACACTGGGGTCGTGGATATAGATCCAGTTGTCGTGAAAAGCATCTTCGTCTTTGCAAATCAACACCACGGTTAAAAAGTCGCGGTAAGCCAATGCCGCTGCACCGTCAAAAGCCACTTGGGGAAAGCGGGGACTGACACTGGCAATCAATTCCCGCATGGGTGCGGTTGACAAGACATGGTCAAAGCCAGCAAATGTTTCGTTTGCTTGACTGGTGACAGACCAAGATTTGTTTTCGCTTTGCGCCAATCCTTTGATGCCCGTATTCATTTTTACTTCTACTCCCATGGCTTGGCATTTTTCGGTACACCTTTCCCACATCAGGCCTGGCCCCACTTTGGGATAGCGAAAAGAATCAATCAAGGTTTTGATCACTTGGTCCTTGCCTTGGGCTTTGGGTTTGAACAAAGCATTGTAAATGGCCGAGCTAAGGGAGAGCCCCTTGATGCGCTGGGCCGCCCAGTCGGCCGAGATTTCTTTACATGGAATGCCCCATACTTTTTCAGTATAGGTTTTGAAAAATATATTGAAGAGCCTTTGACCAAATTGGTTCACCACCCAGTCTTCAAAATTTTGGGGATCTTTTTTGGGAAAGGCTTTGGCTTTGAGGTAGCTGAGGACGCAAAGACCGCTTTCCCAAATACCCAATTTTTTCAACGCCTCCATGGCCACCAAGGGATAAGAAAAAAACTGTTTGTTGTAATAAATACGGGAGCTGCGGGGGCGTTCCAACATCTCATCGCCCAAGATCTCGGTCCAAAAATCTTCCACTTCTTTGCTCTTAGAAAAAAAGCGGTGTCCGCCTATGTCAAAATGATAACCCTTGTAGGTTTCTGTTCGGGAAATGCCCCCCACGTATTGGGGATCTTTTTCAAACACGGTAACAGCTTGACCACCTTTGGCCAATAAATAAGCAGCAGTTAATCCAGCGGGGCCGGCACCAATGATGGCAATTTTTTTTGTCATGTAGCGGGGAATGGCGAAGGGCAAAGGTGGTGAAAATTACCCTAATATTGGAGAAAAATAGGATTGATGGAGAAAGGCAGGTTTCAGTGCAAATCATTTGGCGAACTATC
>RDYY01000453.1 GCA_004293505.1 Sphingobacteriia bacterium
GACATGTCCGTGATTGACCATTTTGAACAAGTCACCGACAAAGATGGTGCGGTCATGGCCCGGCGCATTGCCAAAGAAGAAGGTTTGTTTTGTGGCTACAGTGCTGGTTCTTGTTTACAAGGGCTTTTGCAGTTGTCCGATCGATTGAAGGCAGGCGATTTGGCCGTTTGTGTTTTCCACGACCATGGCAGCCGCTATGTGGGCAAAGTATACAATGACCAATGGATGATGGAAAGGGGTTTCCTGGACGTAAAAACCTTCAAAGACATCGTCAATGCCAGGGCAGGAAAAAAATTGATCACCTTGGCACCCACCCAAACAGTGGCCGAAGGAGTAGAACTGATGAAAAAATACGATATCGAACACTTGCCTGTTTTGCAAGACGGCATCCCTGTTGGCAGCATCAGTGAAGTGGGCTTGTTCTTAAAAGTATTCAACAACCCCGAGATCAAGAACAAACCCGTGGGTGAACTCTTGGAAGCCCCCTACCCCTTGGTAGATTTTCAAACCCCTGTGGAAAAACTAGGTACATTGATGAGCAAAGAAAACGGTGCTGTCATGGCCAAAGATGACCAAGGAAATTTTCACATTGTGACCAAATACGATGTCATCCAAAGCCTGGCCAAATAAGCTGAGCAAAGAATCATTATCTTAGAATTTCTAAACCAACCCATATGTCTAAATACAGTGCTGGCGTCTTGTTCGGAAAAGAATTAGAAGCCCTTTACAACGATGCCAAAGACAATCATTTTGCCTTGCCTGCCGTGAACACCATTGGTACCAATACCATCAATGCTACCCTGGAAACTGCCGCCAAAGTCAATTCACCCGTCATCATACAATTTTCCAACGGAGGGGCCCAATTCATTGCCGGAAAGGGCATGCCCAATGACCAACTGCAAGCCAATATTGCTGGCGGGGTTTCTGGTGCTTTGCACATCCACAACGTGGCCAAACAATATGGGGTACCGGTGGTCTTGCACACCGACCATGCGGCCAAAAAATGGCTGCCTTGGGTCAGTGGT
>RDYY01000454.1 GCA_004293505.1 Sphingobacteriia bacterium
AGGTGCTGCAAAAGCAGGGTTGGCATCCAACAACATGCGGTTGGCATTGGCCGATGAAAATGTTTTGCGGTTGAGTCCCGTGAGCAGGCTATCGGCTTTGTTTTGTAAGCGCTTGACATTGGTCACCAAGCGACGTGTCTTGGTCTCGATGTAAAAATCCAAAGTGGTTTGTATCAGGCGGGTACAAAAAAGATAGCTGAGGTTTTCATTGCGCAAAGTGGCGGACATTTCAAAAAAGCCCAAGCGCTTGTCGGGCTTGGCCACTGACAAGTGCTTCTCTATGATTTTGTTGGTAATGATTTGCAACAAACTGTCTGCCGTGCGCGAAAGCTTTTCGGCCCCAGGGGTAAAGAAAATTTCTTTTCCCACTTTGCTGCTCTTGGCCCATTTTTTTCGCAGGCCATATTCATCGGCATAGGCATCGGCCAAAGACTGGTTGGGAAAATCTACTAAGGGTGAGAGCAAGGTTTTTTTGATCAAGCTGCGGCTTTTCAACAGCATCAGCACGTTGTCACCCGCCAAGACCCCATTGGCCCCCGACATGCCCCCAATGTCTAGTCCTATTTGTCCTGCCAGGGCCGACATCAAAGACCCACCCATGCCGCCAGATTTGGTGTCTTCTACCACAAAGCTGATGCGGGCCGTGTAGTCAATGGGTTTGAAGGCATTGTAGGCCACTGCCAGCGTCCCACCCAAGAGTGCCACTGGCAACCAAATTTTAAATTGCTTCAATGCTTGGAGCAGGGATGCCCCCAAAGCAGTCAATTGGTTTTTGAGCGAGAAAGAGGGTTCTTCTTGGTCCAAGGGATTGATGTGCGGATGCTGCTCTTCCATGATAAATTATTTCAGTACCGCTACCAAACTGATCAAGGTAGCCAACATGCCGGTGATGGTAGAGATTTCAAAAATGGTGAGGCCGCGTTTCTCGTTGGGGTTGCGTTCGGGCACAATGATTTTGCTGCCCGGTTCTACCCTGGGGTAGTTGCGGAAAAACAGGAAGGATTTTATTTTCCGGTTGAGG
>RDYY01000455.1 GCA_004293505.1 Sphingobacteriia bacterium
GGGGCTGGCATGCCCCAACCCACCACACAAGCTTGAGAGACCAATCCATGGGTCAATACTTTGGCTTCGATGGGTGCAGGTGTCACATATTTTCCCTTGCTGGTTTTGAATTGGTCTTTGATCCTGCCAGTGATGGTCAGGAAACCATCGGCATCAATGTGGCCTTCATCACCGGTGCGCAAAAAACCATCGGCAAACATCTCTGCGGTTTGTTCCGGCTCTTTGTAATAGCCCAACATAGATGCATCACTTTTTACCAAGACTTCTTTGTCGGGGCCCAATTTTACCGTTACGCCTTCATACGCTTGTCCAACCGTGCCAAAGCGACAATGCCCTTTGCGGTTGCTGTGCGAGAGGGCAGAATTTTCGGTCATGCCATAAGCTTCTTGAATTTCCAATCCCAAGAGGGTAAAGAATTCCAATACTTCTATGTGGATGGGAGAAGCCCCCGTAAAAACCAATTTGGGCCGAGAAAGCCCCAGTTTTTTGCGGATACTTTTTTTCAGGAAAGCCCCCAACAGCGGAATGCGCAACAGTTTGCGCAGTTTGGGCTCGGGTAATTTTTTGGTGATTTCTTCTTTCATTTTTTCCCAAATGCGCGGTACAGCCAAGAAGATGGTGGGTTGGGTATGTTGTAGGTTTTGGGAAAACTTTTCCATCGACTCTACAAAATAAATGGTGCTGCCCGTGTACAAAGCGCCACATTCTACCAGCATGCGTTCGGCCACATGACAAAGTGGTAAATAAGAGAAAAACCTTTCTTGGAAAAGCGGTGGAACGGTTTTTAAAAAAGCGTCCACAGCAAATGACATGTTGTGAAAACTGAGCATCACGCCCTTGGGTTGTCCCGTGGTTCCAGAGGTATACACAATACAAGACAGTGCGGCGGGATCAATCTTGGGTGGTCCCTCCAAAGGGGGTGTGGCGGCAGTAATTTGGTCCCATTGTAAAGTATCGCTGTGGCGATAAAAAGGAAAACCAATTTGTTTGATGGTGGAAGGAATCTGGGACCGTATGGCT
>RDYY01000456.1 GCA_004293505.1 Sphingobacteriia bacterium
AATGGCAATCACATCCCTGATGTTCTCCACCACACAAACCAAATGTTGTTGGCGATTGACATTGCTACAAATGGAACAAATGTCTCCATCACTGATGTTATGGCAGCGCCGACAAAAGCGAACGTCTTCCCGCATGCGGGAAATGATCTCACCAAATGCTTTTACATCGGCTTTTTCTTGCTTCAGCAAATGCAATACCAGTCGCAGGGCTGTTTTTTTTCCAATGCCGGGCAATTTGGCAAATTGGGCCACGGCATTTTCCAGTAGAATCGATGGCAGTTGCATGGGGTAAAGATAATCGCTTTACTTTGCGCTACAATTTTTGACCATGGTGTACAATTTCAATTCTGGGCCCTCTATTTTGCCACAACCTGTGCTGGAAAAGGCTTCCCAAGCCATCTTGGACTTCAATGGCTCAGGCCTTTCACTCTTAGAAATTGGACACCGAACCCCCCTGTTTGGTGAAGTTTTGGACCGGGCCACTGCTGCTGTCCGCCAACTGATGTCCCTGACCGATGAGTATGCTGTGCTTTTTTTACACGGTGGGGCCACCACCCAATTCATGCAAGTACCCATGAACCTTTTGGACGAAAATGGACTGGGCCTGTATGGTGTCAACGGTGTTTGGGGCGAGAAGGCCTACAAAGAGGGGGGGCTGTTTGGGCCCGTGCAAGTGGTTTCCGATGGAAGGCCCTTGCACCATGAGGCCATTCCAAAGATGGCGAATTTACCTCCTGCTACATACTTGCACCTTACATCCAACAACACAGTTGAAGGCACGCAAATCCACCAATTGCCATTTACCCAAACCCCTTTGGTTTTGGACATGAGCAGTGATATTTTCAGCAGGCCATTTGCCTACACCGATTGTGATTTGATTTATGCAGGTGCCCAAAAAAACATGGGTGCTGCTGGGGTGAACCTGGTGGTGGTCAAAAAATCCTTGTTGGGAAAAATCAACCGCAAAGTCCCCACCATCTTGGATTACCAACAACACATTGCGGCAGGGTCTCTCATG
>RDYY01000457.1 GCA_004293505.1 Sphingobacteriia bacterium
CGCACCGGAACAAATTGAAACGGCCAAAGAAAAAATAGAACTCATTGTTCAATACTTGCAAAGAAATGGACACTTGAGTGAAGGCTATTTTGAACAAATCTTGGGCGGAGACGATGCGGAAACAGTAGACAATTTTGTAGACCGCAACCCCAACGACATTTTGGTCTTTGGTCCCAATGGAAAAACCGTGAGGGCCCGTACCCAGAACCAGAAAAAAATGGTTCACGCCGCCGACCGCAACGACATCGTTTTTGCCATTGGACCTGCTGGTACAGGTAAAACCTATACTGCCGTTGCACTGGCAGTGCGCGCCCTCAAAAACAAATTGGTCAAAAAAATCATCTTGACCCGACCCGCAGTAGAAGCAGGCGAAAGCCTGGGCTTTTTACCTGGTGACCTCAAAGAAAAGATTGATCCCTACTTGCGCCCGCTGTATGATGCGTTGGATGACATGATCCCTGCCGATAAATTGGGCTATTACATGAGCACCCGCACCATTGAGATTGCGCCTTTGGCTTATATGCGGGGCCGGACCTTGGACAATGCTTTCATCATTTTGGACGAAGCCCAAAACACCAATGACCTGCAATTGAAAATGTTCTTGACCCGGATTGGTGCCAATGCCAAAGCCATCATTACGGGTGACCCCACCCAAATTGACCTGCCCCGCAACATGCGCTCGGGCTTGGAAAAATCGACCAAAATCCTCAAGAACATAGATGGAATTGCCCACATTGAACTAAACGAAGAAGACGTGGTGCGCCACCGTTTGGTCAAAGCCATCATCAAGGCTTACGACAAGGAAAAAGAAAAAGAGGATGCAGCCGAAGAGGAACAGGGTCACTACAGCCGACCCCGGCACAACAGACATTGATACAAAGATTACACCAGCCCCTTTTGAGGGGCTTTTTTCTGGGCATACTATTTTGGTGGTTTCAACGTTATTGGGGGGTACAATACCCATTTATGAAGAAAAGGATTGTCCCTGTCATGCTCCTGGGCTTTTTGTGCGGCCAT
>RDYY01000458.1 GCA_004293505.1 Sphingobacteriia bacterium
AAGTTAATGTGCTCATATTGGTATTTTTATGAAGTGCAAAGCTATATTCCTGTGCTTAAATAACATAATTTATTCAAAAAATAGAATAAAACACTATTTAATGACTAATTTCATGGTTCATTAAGCTTTTGCCCATGCCACAGCGCCCCCCCAAAGCCGAAACGGCTGTTTTGCCCAGCTTGGATACCAAGGACCTGGCCATTTTAAAATGCTTGCAGCAAAATGCCCGCATGACGGTTAAGGAGATTGCCGAGCAGGTGCATTTGAGCACCACACCCGTGCACGAACGCATCAAACGCTTAGAAGAGACAGGGGTCATCAAACAATACGCCACGCTCTTGGACCCCACCAAAGTACGCAAGGGCTTGATGGTCATTTGTTATGTATCCCTTAAACAACACGACAAAAAAGCGGGGGGGAAATTCATTCAGCGCATGCACGAATTGCAAGAAGTGATTGAATGTTACAATATCTCGGGCGAATTTGATTTCATGTTGAAAGTAGTGGCCGAATCCATGGAAGCTTATTATGATTTTCACGTCAACAAACTCAGCCAAGCCGAGAACCTAGGCCATGTCCAGAGTGTTTTTGTGATGGGGGTCATCAAGCAAACCCATGTGTTGATCTGATCAACGGTCATGGCCATAACTGGAACCTTCTTGCAACAAGGTTTTCTGGCCCTTGACCAAGAAGTAAGTGTCTTGTGAAACCACTTTGCCAAACTGTGGCAAGAAGACAATGAAGTGCAAATGGGGGCCAGTTGACCAACCAGTGTTGCCACTCCACCCTATGCGATCACCCGCATTTACCCTTTGGCCCAATTGACAGCTTACCCCGTTTTGTTGCAAATGGGAATAATTGGCAATGCTGCCGTCATCGTGTAAAATGTTGATGTAATTGTTGAAATTTTTGCAAGTTTCATTCCCGCAGCCTTGGTTGTTCTTGTCTACCAATTGAATCACCACGCCAGATCTGGCCGCATGTACAGCCGTGCCTTCGGGCATGGTAAAGTCCAA
>RDYY01000459.1 GCA_004293505.1 Sphingobacteriia bacterium
TCAACGCAACAAAAACGTGGTGGAAGTAACCAAAGGGCTCTCGCCTGGTGACAGTGTGGTGGTTTCAGGTGTCCTCTTTGTGCGCCCCAAACAACCCCTTAAAGTTAGGGCCGTAAAAACACTGAGCGAGCTCATCAAATGATTCGTCCATGAACATTTCCGAATTATCCCTCAAGCGGCCCATCTTGGCCACGGTCATGAATATCCTCATTCTCTTGTTTGGGGTGGTGGGCTATGGATTTTTGGCCGTGCGTGAATACCCTGCAGTGGATCCGCCCAACATCAATGTGCGCACGGTTTATGCAGGGGCCAATGCCGACATTGTCGAAAGCCAAATCACCGAGCCCTTAGAGAAAGCCATCAATGGCATCCAGGGCATTCGCAGCATTACTTCTAGTTCTTCCAATGGGTCCAGCAACATTACTGTAGAGTTCAACATCGAAGAAAATTTGGAAGCGGCGGCCAACGATGTGCGCGACAAAGTCAGCCAGGCGGTGCGCAGCCTGCCCCAAGACATTGATGCCCCACCGGTGGTGAGCAAGGCAGACGCCAACTCGGACTTCATCATTTTGATGGCCGTTCAAAGCCGTACCAAAGGATTGATGGAACTGAGCGATTATGCTGAAAATGTCTTGCAAGAAAAATTGCAAACCATTTCGGGGGTCAGTTCGGTGAACATTTTTGGACAGAAAAGACCGGCCATGCGCATCTGGCTTGACCCAGATAAAATGAATGCAGCCAATGTATCATTCAGCGATTTGCGGGCCGCCCTCAACACCGAAAACATTGAAATTCCTTCGGGTAAAATTTATGGCAGCAAAACAGAAATGACCATTCGGGCCTTGGGTAGGCTCACCACCGAAAAAGACTTCAATGATTTGATCTTGAAGCAAGACCCCAATGGCATTGTGCATTTGTCAGACGTAGCCCGCATTGAATTGGGGCCAGAGCAAGATGAATTCAGTTGGCGCCTCAACGGGGTAAACGCTGTGGGATTGGCCATTGTGCCACAACC
>RDYY01000460.1 GCA_004293505.1 Sphingobacteriia bacterium
CCGTGGCGCAAATGCCCTTGGGACAAATAGGTTTTCAAGCGCTCGAATTGCTTGCTGTTGATGATGCGGCCATAACCCGGCTCGGCGGCCGCATTTGCGCCATAAAATTGGGGAATGGCTTTTTTTAATTCGGCCACCAATGCTTCTTTTTTGCTCTCGTGCACCAATACATAATCCGGGGCCACACACATTTGTCCTGCATTGGAAAACTTGGGCATGGCAATGCGCTTGGCCGCCACAGCAATGTTGGCATCGGCTTCTACCACGGCGGGGCTCTTGCCCCCCAATTCCAAGGTAACGGGTACCAGGTTGTCTGCTGCCATGCGGTAAATGATTTTGCCCACGGCTGTGCTGCCGGTATAAAACACGTGGTCAAAAACAAAACCTTTCATCATTTCTGGAATGACGGTAGCGCCTTCTCCATTCACATAATAAACATGCAAGGGATCAAAGGTTTCGGCCACAATTTTTTCCATGATGGCGGCCGTGGAAGGCGCAAATTCACTGGGTTTCAGCACCACACAGTTCCCGGCCGCCACAGCCCCCAACAAGGGGGTAAACAACAACTGGAAAGGGTAGTTCCAAGGCGCTATCACCAAGACCACACCCAGTGGCTCCCGCACAATGGCGCTGCTGGCGGGCAGGTTGAGCAGGTTGGTGGGCACGGGCTCGGCCATCATCCAATACTTGAGGTTGCGCAAGGTCTCTTTTAACTCGGTCAGGAAAAAACCATTCTCGGTTACCCAAGCTTCTTCTTTGCTTTTGTGCAAGTCGTTGTGCAAGGCTTGGAAAATTTCGGTCTCGTATTTTTCCACTGCTGCTTTCAGTGCTTGGAGTGATTGGCGGCGAAAAGCCAGGCTTTGGGTAGCCCCTGATTGGTGATGGGCCCGCATGGCGGCCAAATGGGTCAAGAGATTGGACATGGCAAAGATTGAAAAGGAAAGTTAGTGCAATGTATGCAGGCACAAAAGTCAAAATTGAAGCAGTTGTTGCGTGTGAATATTTCGTATTTTCA
>RDYY01000121.1 GCA_004293505.1 Sphingobacteriia bacterium
CCAAAAGCATTCAGGGCCGTACCCGTTATTTTAACCGCACTACCGTTTTGGCTCTTGGCTTGCAAGTTGTCCAAAAACAAAGTGCTGTTGTCTATTCTGATGGTGGCATTGCATTGGTTGAGTTGAATGGGATTGGAAATCAATTGCAGCGAACCGTTTTTTAACGTGAGCAAAGCCTGCAAATTGGCATTGGTTCTGTTGGCCCCTTTAAGGGGCCCCGTATAGCTTACTTGAAGCTTGCCCTCTCCTCCCAACAGTTTTGCCACATGGCCGTTCAGGATGCTGTTGAAATTTTTGAGTTGAAACGAAGAGGAAAAGCCACCTGCCAATTGCGGTGTGGTCAAATTGCTCACAATGATTTCTGGTGATTGGATGGGGATTCCCTCCCAATTGCCGGTCAGGCCCTGAACCGCAATCCTAGAGTTTGAATCTTTTCGCGGTATGCCCGCTTTGATCTCGTTGGTATAATAACCCGAGAAACTGGCGCCGCTGATGTCCAACACGGGTGTTTGCATCATGCTGTTTTTCACCGTCCACCCCGCAACAATTTTGGGATCACCCTTTCCTTTCAAGGATCCTTCAATGGTGGTTTGGGTGGCTACGGGGGCAGAAAGCTTTACCATGTTCATGGCTTTGCTGATGTGGGGCAAGAGCAAACTTTGTGCAAATGGATATGCCACTGCTTCGGCATTGATGCGCAAGGCAAACCAAGGGCTATCGGTAAAAACAAATTTTCCGCTGATGTCAAAGGGGGTTCCTGAAATTTTAAAGGGGGCATTGTCCCAAACCAGGCTACCGTTGGCATTGCTCATGCGCAAGTTTATCTTGGTCTCCAGGGTATGGTTTTTCAGAAAACTTCCCCGAGGGGTATTGAAAGAAAAGTTTTTGACCAGGATAGACTTGTTGATTTTTACAACAGTGGTGTCACCATTGTTTTTTGATTTAGCGTCGAGTTTTTGAATCAAGAAGGAGAATAATTTTTCTTGTTTCCTGTCGTCAATGGTGATTTCAAAGTTTTTGATGTAGAGTTCTTCCGGAATGGCAAGGGGCTTTTTCTGGTCCTTGGCTTTTGCTTTTTTGCTCTTGAAAAAACTAAGGTTGCTCAGCCCCGTTGAATCGGTATAAATAAAAATATTCCCGTTGCTGATAGAGGTTTTAGAAAAAACAATTTTTCCCAAAAGCAATTGGCTGGGTTGAATGGCCAAGAAAATTTCAGAAGCAGTAAAAAATTTGTGACCGTGTTGTTTAAACAGAGGACCCTTGGCATCCACGTTTTCTATGACCAAGCTGAGGTGGGGAAAGTCGGCCGTCCAGCTCAGGTGCAAATCCCCTATTTGGATTTGGGTAAAATATTTTTCTTCTACGGTTTGCGCTAATTCAGCAATCAACCGTTTTTTGTTTTTGTCCAACCAGGCATTTCCTGCAACCCAGAGCACAGTAGCCAAAACCACAAGAATACCCAGGACACAAACGGGAAACTTGAACCACTTGGACTGCCACCATTTCATTACCCAATATAAATAAATGTTTTCAGCTAGTTGGGAATGGGGTGGACCAGTGATTCTTGTGGCGATTATCGCCCCATGTAAACCATCAGGATTTGAACATCGCTGGGGTTGACCCCACTGATGCGAGAGGCCTGTCCCAAGGTGGCCGGCTTGATTTTTTTCAATTTTTGGATGGCTTCGTGAGACATGGCCGTAAGCAGTTGATAATCAAGCGTTTCTGGAATTTTCATGTTTTCCAACTCCGCCATTTTCTGCACCAATTCTTGTTCTTTCTCTATGTAGCGTTCGTATTTTACTTGGATTTCGGCCTGCTCTTTTTCCGCATCAGAATAGCTGGCAAGGGCTTCTTCCAATGATTTGGCGTACACACAAATGTCTGACAAAGACAAGTTGGGCCTTAGGATCAATTTGGCCGCTTTTTGCTTTTCGGTCAAGGGGGCACTGGGGATGGTTTCCAAAAATGGATTGATCTCACCCGGCTCTATGTTGGTGTCGCTCAAAATTTTTCGGATGGCTTTTACACCCAACTGTTTGGACTCAACTGCCCGCATCCGTTCAGCTTTGGCCAAGCCCAACTGATGCGATCTTTCGGTCAAGCGCAGGTCTGCGTTGTCTTGGCGAAGCAGGGTCCTGTACTCGGCCCTGCTGGTGAACATGCGGTAGGGTTCGTCCGTACCCTTGTTGATCAAGTCGTCGATCAAGACTCCAATATAGGCTTCACTCCTTTGCAAGACAAAAGGCTCCAATTGCTTGGCTTTTTGGTGGGCGTTGATGCCCGCCATCAATCCTTGACAGGCCGCTTCCTCGTATCCCGTGGTGCCATTGATCTGGCCCGCGAAAAACAAATGGGAAATGGCTTTGGTCTCCAGCGAATGTGTCAACTGGGTGGGCATGAAATAATCGTACTCAATGGCATAGCCCGGTCTAAATATCTTAACCTGCTCAAAACCAGGTACTTGGCGCAGGGCTTGCATTTGTACTTCTTCGGGCAGGGAGGTGGAAAACCCATTGACATAGATCTCCACCGTATTCCAACCTTCTGGCTCCACAAAGAGTTGGTGCCGGTCCCTGTCGGCAAAGCGAGAGATTTTATCCTCAATACTGGGACAATACCTCGGCCCCGTTCCCTCAATTCTTCCCGTGTACATGGGGCTTCGGTCAAAGCCCGTTTTGAGCAATTCGTGTACAGTATTATTGGTATAGGTGATGAAACAGCTGCGTTGGTCTTGGGGCTTGATCCGGGGCAGGTCCAGGTAAGAAAAACCTACCACTTCTTCGTCGCCGCGCTGTTCTTCCATTTTGCTGTAGTCCAGGCTTCTGCCATCCACCCTTGGAGGGGTTCCTGTTTTGAGCCGATCACTTTCCATTCCCAGGGCAACCAATTGTTCGGTGATGCCCGTTGCAGCTTTCTCGGCCACCCTTCCCCCACCAAATCGCTTCTCTCCAATGTGGATGACCCCATTCAAAAAAGTTCCGCTGGTCACCACCACCGAATGGGCCAGGATCTCATGCCCCAAGCCTGTGACCACGCCACAAGCTTTGTTGTCTCGGATCACAATGGACTGGACCATGTCTTGGTAAAAGTCTACGTTTGGTGTGTTTTCCAACATTTCCCGCCATTTGGCCGCAAACAGCATGCGGTCGTTTTGGGCCCGGGGGCTCCACATGGCAGGCCCCTTGCTTCGGTTCAACATTCGAAATTGTATGGTGCTCAGGTCGGTAACGATGCCCGAGTATCCGCCCAAAGCGTCAATCTCTCGAACTATCTGGCCCTTGGCAATGCCGCCCATGGCCGGGTTACAGCTCATCTGGGCGATGGTTTGCATGTTCATGGTGACCAATAAAACCTTGCTGCCCAGGTTGGCAGCCGCGGCAGCCGCCTCACATCCTGCATGGCCAGCCCCTACTACAATGACATCGTATTGCGGAAACATGGTGCAAAGATAGTTTCGATCGATGGATAAATATGTTCCACGTGGAACCCTCGTTCTGCCCCACCCACTACAAGAATCCAGGAAAAGGAAAATGTTTCACGTGGAACCTATTTCAATTTTGCAAAGGCCTTGAGGTAGTGGTTTTCTCTTTCCCGCATTTGGGCGATCTCGCTTTTCTTTTTGTCTTTGTAGCCACAAAGGTGGAGGGCGCCATGAAAAATAACCCTTAGCATTTCCTCTTTAAAGGGAATCCCGAGTTGGGTGGCATTTTCTTTTACCCTGTCGGTGCTGATATAGATCTCTGCTGTTACAGGTTCTCCCTTTTCAGACAGGCCAAAAGTGATGATGTCTGTATAATAGTCGTGGGCCAAGAAATTCCGGTTGATGTCCAAAAGATAG
>RDYY01000122.1 GCA_004293505.1 Sphingobacteriia bacterium
AAGTGGTTGTATTTGATGATGCCCACGTTGTAAGCAGCCAAAGCATTTTGGTTGTTCATGCCATAAGCTTTCTTGAATGCTTCTGCCGCTTTATCGGTGTATTTGTCAAAAATGGTAGAGTCGGTTTCTTTGTGGCGCACATTCACAAACACGTCACCAAACTGCAGGTAGTGGTTCTCGGTCAATGTGCCTGCTTTGTCGCGCTCATCGTACAATGCGGTCTTCTCGGCCAAGGTCAGGTTTTGGTCAATGTATTCAATTTCAAAATCTTCCCAGTTTTCTTTGGGATAAGCAGCTTTGCCCAAAGCCAAGTATTTGTCAAAATTGGCCTTGTCTTTTTTCTTGGTATTGGCATCCAACAGGTAGCGGTAAATATCTGCAAAGCCCTCTCCTGTGCACTTGGCTTCGGCCAAGCGGGCATAGTAAGTGCAAGCTGTTTCGGATTGCTGTGCATTTTGGTAAGCATAAGCGGCATACAACAAAGCGGTGGTATCAAAGGGCGCTGTAGAGTTGGTCCACTTGTTGGCAAACATGTAATCGCTGTAATAAACAGCATCACCAAAATTTTCACCCGCAGCAGGCCATTTCTTTTCTTGGAAATCCTTGATGCCGGTGTTAAAGGCAACTGAATACATGTCAAAAAATCCATCGGGTCCTTTGGACTTTACTTGCGCAAAGCCTGGATCCAATTGAATGTATTGCTTAAACGCTTCTTTGGCTTCGGCCTTGATGTTGGGGTATTTGGCCCGCAAAGCTTCGGCTTTGTTGATGGCAGCATAAGTGCGCGACTTCCAATACCACGCTTCCGGGTTGGTCTTGGCCTTGGGGTCGGCCATGGCTTTGTCAATCTCGGTTTTGGCGTCTTCTGTTTTACCCAACAAGAAGGCAGTTTGTACTTTTTTCAAATCCTGGGCACTGATGCTTTGCAAGATCATCAAGGCGCTCATCAGGCTAATCCACTTTTTCATGGCTCGTTTTTTTGGTGAGGGTTGGGGTCTGGTTTAGGTTTATTCAGATTCGGTGGTATCGTTCTCTCCACCTGGGTTGTCAATGGGGTTTTCGGCTTCGTTGGTGGGTGTTGCTCCGGCTTCCGCTGCAGTGGGCGCTTCTTCTCCTTCTACCACTTCCAAGTTTTCCACTTGGTCTTCAATTTGAGAAATAGCAGCAATTTCATCGCCTTCGTCAATGCGGATCAATTTCACCCCTTGGGTAGCCCGGCCGGCTTCGCGGATGTCTTGTATGCCTGTGCGAATGGTGACACCTGACTTACAAGTAATGATGAGGTCTTCGGCTTCGGTCACGTACAAAATACCCACCAGCTTACCGGTTTTCTCGGTCACGTTGATGGTCTTGACGCCCTTGCCGCCGCGGTTGGTGATGCGATATTCTTCTGTTGCCGTGCGCTTGCCAAATCCTTTTTCACTCACCACCAAAATGGTCTTTTCGGTGTTGGCAGGATCCACACAAATCATGCCCACCACTTCGTCGGTGGCATCGTCTACTTCTATGCCCGATACCCCAATGGCTCCCCTTCCGGTAGAACGCACTTTGGCTTCAGGGAATCGAATGGCGCGGCCACTCTTCACGGCCAACATGATTTCACTTTGGCCATTGGTGAGGCGGGCTTCCAACAACTCATCTCCTTCTACAATGGTGATGGCATTGACGCCATTGGCACGGGGGCGAGAGAAATCTTCCAACGACGTTTTCTTGATGATGCCCTGCTTGGTGCACAAGACAATGTAGTGCGATTGTACAAATTCTTTGTTGTCCAATCCACGGATGTCAATGATGGCTTTAACCTTGTCATCGCCCGGCAATTGGATCAGGTTTTGGATGGCGCGGCCCTTGCTTTGCTTCTCTCCTTCTGGGATTTCATACACCCGCAACCAGAAGCAACGACCTTTCTCGGTAAAGAACAACATGGTGTCGTGGGTAGAAGCCACAAACAAATGTTCTACAAAATCTTCTTCACGGGTTTTGGAACCCACTGCTCCCCTGCCACCGCGGCGTTGTTGGCGGTATTCAGTTGCTGAGGTGCGCTTGATATAACCCAAGTGTGAAATGGTGATGACCACGTCTTCGTCTTCGATCAAATCTTCTATGCGCATTTCATCGGCCAAGTATTGGATCTCGCTGCGACGGGCATCGCCAAACTTGTCTTTGACTTCGTTCAGTTCGGTTTTGATCAAAGCATAACGCAGGTCTTCACTGGCCAAGAGTTCTTTCAGTCCCCTGATGGTGCGGATCAATTCGTTGAACTCATCAACAATCTTGTCGCGCTCCATGCCAGTGAGGCGTTGCAAACGCAATTCCAAGATGGCTTTGGCTTGGATCTCGCTCAGGCCCTCGGCTTGCTTGTACAAGTCATCGGTCAGGTCGGTGAAAATATTTTGGTTGAGGTACCAATTCTCTTCGCGGCTTTTTTGCATCAACGCTTCCTTGGCCTCTTCTGGGGTGCGGCTGTTGCGGATCAGTTTGATGACTTCGTCCAAATGGTCCAAAGCTTTCAAATAACCTTCCAAAATATGGGCCCTTTCCTCGGCCTTGCGCAATTCAAATTTGGCGCGGCGGATCACCACTTCCATGCGGAACTCAATGAATTCGCGCACCAGGTCCAGCAAATTCATGATGCGGGGTCTTCCCTTGCTCAGGGCCACATTGTTGATGCCGTAACTGGTCTGTAATTCGGTGTATTTGTACAGTTGGTTGATGACCACTTGGGCCACGGCATCTTTTTTCAGTTCCACCACAATGCGGGTACCATCTTTGTTGCTCTGGTTGCCCACATCAGAAATGCCTTCTACGGTTTTGTCGTTGGCCAATTGTCCAATGCGATCGGTCAAGGTATCTCGGCTAACTTGGTAAGGTACTTCGGTGATCACAATTTGTTCGCGGCCGTTGGGGCGGGTTTCTACAAAACAACGTCCCCTGACCACTACGCGGCCGCGGCCTGTCAGGAAAGCTTGTCTCACCCCTTCCATGCCATAAATGATGCCACCGGTGGGAAAATCAGGGGCTTTGACATATTGCATCAAACCTTCTGCATCCAAGGTCCTGTCGTCTATATAAGCCAAGCAACCATCCACCACTTCGCCCAAATTGTGGGGCATCATGTTGGTGGCCATGCCCACGGCAATACCCGAAGATCCGTTCACCAACAATTGGGGAATACGGGTGGGCAATACAGTGGGTTCTTTCAAAGAATCGTCAAAATTCAGTTGGTAATCGACTGTGTCTTTTTCAATATCATCCAACATGGCTTCCGAGAGCTTTTGCAAGCGGGCCTCGGTATAACGCATGGCAGCAGGTGGGTCACCATCTTGGTTACCAAAATTTCCTTGTCGGTCAACCAAGGTGTAACGCATGGTCCAGTCTTGGGCCATCCGCACCAGGGTATCGTAAATGGCCGAGTCACCGTGGGGGTGGTATTTACCCATCACTTCCCCTACAATACGGGCCGACTTTTTAAAGGGCTTATTGAAATTGTTTCCCAACTCGTTCATGGCGTACAAGACGCGGCGGTGAACGGGTTTAAAGCCATCCCGCACATCGGGCAGTGCGCGGCCTACAATCACCGACATCGAATAATCGATGTAGGCCGTTTTCATTTGTTCCTCTATGTTTACCTGTATGATGCGATCGTTGTCGTTGGTGAGCGCCGGCTGCTGATTTTCTTCCATGAAGTTTTCTCGTTCAGATTGGTTTTCTTTGTGCCCCTCAACCTTTTTCAGGGGGCTGGCGAAGATAGCCAAAAAACCATCAAATAGCATGCAAAGAAACCCACATGTCCTGGTTTTCGGGGCGGGCAAATCGGCCACCGTTTTGATCCACGGCCCTGGCCCTGGATATATTGGTGGAAAAAGACCGCCGCGAGCAGGTCGCTGGCGCCGACTTGGTCATCTCCCTTCTACCCCCTCATTTACACGTTTTAGTGGCCCAAGATTGCCTGGCTTTGGGCAAAGACCTGATGACAGCTTCTTATATTGACCCTGCCATTCGAGCTTTGGTCAAGCAAATTGAGGCCAAAGGTCTTTTGTTTTTGGGCGAAATGGGCCTGGATCCCGGCATTGACCACATGAGTGCTTTGCAACTGGTCCATGAGATCCAAGCCAAAGGAGGCACCATCACTTCTTTTTTGTCGCATTGTGGAGGCTTGGTGGCGCCTGAATCGGATACCAATCCATGGCACTATAAAATCAGCTGGAACCCCCGCAACGTAGTGGTGGCGGGCCAAGCGGGTGCCCAATACCTGTGGGCAGGCACACCGAAATCCCAGGCTTATGACAGCATTTTTGAGGCCAATCCCCGCATAACGGTAGCGGGCTTGCCCGACCTGGCTTATTATCCCAACCGGGACTCTCTTTCCTACATTCCACTTTATGGTTTGGAGGGGGCCGAGAACTTCTTGCGCACCACTTTGCGC
>RDYY01000461.1 GCA_004293505.1 Sphingobacteriia bacterium
TATTATGAAAGCCAGACTTATTTGCTGGGCAAGGAATTGGTGGCCAAAGGATTGGCCAAAAGTGTGTTCCAACAAAAGCCCGATGGCAGTGTATGGATAGACTTGACTGCAGATGGCTTGGACGAAAAACTGGTGCAAAGAAAAGATGGCACTTCTGTTTACATCACCCAAGACATTGGCTTGGCCGAGCAAAAGCAAGCTGAGTTTGGTGCCAACCAAAGCATTTATGTGGTGGGCGATGAACAGAACTATCACTTTAAAGTACTCAAACTCATTTGCCAAAAATTGGATCTCCCGGGTGCGGCTGGCATCGATCACCTCAGTTATGGCATGGTAGAATTGCCCACGGGTAAAATGAAGAGCCGAGAGGGAACGGTAGTTGATGCTGACGATTTGGTGGCCGACATGGTTCGCATTGCGCAAGAAAAAACCGAAACCTTGGGCAAAGTGGATGATTTTTCGGCAGAAGAAAGAACAGTGCTTTTCGACACCATTGGGCTGGGCGCTTTGAAATTTTTCTTATTGCGTGTTGATCCCAAGAAAAAAATGATTTTCAATCCAGAGGAAAGCATCGATTTCCATGGCTTTACCGGACCTTTTGTGCAATACACCCATGCGCGCATCAAAAGCATCTTGCGCAAAGCCCCTGATGCCATGGGCAGCACCGACCTTGGTGCAGCAGAATGGTTAAAGCTGGAAAAAGAGTTGGCCTTGGAATTGGAACAGTTCCCCACTGTTTTGCAAACCGCTGCTACCACCCAAGACCCGTCGCAAGTAGCTATTTATGTTTTTTCGGTGGCCAAAACATTTAGCACTTTTTATGCTGAACATTCTATTTTAAAAGCGGAATCACCTGCTTATTTGCAACGGCGCTTGGCACTGGCCAAGCTGACTGCCAGGGTTTTGCACAGGGCCATGGGCTTGCTGGGAATTTCCGTTCCGGAACAGATGTAAACCAAAAATATCCTAATATTGCACTCCCCAAAAGCCCGGGTGTTGAAA
>RDYY01000123.1 GCA_004293505.1 Sphingobacteriia bacterium
TATTTGTTGGAGATAGCCCATTTTTTTCCCGAGGCCCAAGTAGAACAAGAAGCCTGTCCCTTGTGGGTTCCCCTGGTAGAGAATGGGGAGCATTTGGGCGATGGGGCCGATTATTTTGTGCACCACCATTTGGAATCCCTTTTGTTGCGGGCACCCCAGACCGATACCCTCTTGTTGGGTTGCACCCATTATCCCTTGCTTTTGCCCAAGATCAGGGAGTTTTTGCCCCCCGGTATCCAAGTGGTTTCCCAAGGCCCCATTGTGGCGGCCAGCTTGGAAAACTACCTGCAGCGCCACCCAGAAATGGCCGCCCGCCTATCGACCCAAGGCCAGTTGCGCTTCTGTACCACCGATGATACCACCGATTTTAATGCCCGCGGGGCCTTATTTTTCGGAAAAACCCTGGTTTCGGAGCAGGTTCAGTTGGGTCATTTGTGATTTTTGCTTAATTTTGCCGTCCTTTCACAAGCCACAGTATGGTGACTGTTGCCTGAATCGAAACAACATTATTGGGTTAGTAAAACGCATTAAGCATGAAACGGACATTCCAACCACACAAGCGTCGCCGCAAATCGGTTCACGGTTTTCGCGAGCGCATGGCAACTGCCAACGGCCGTAAAGTACTGGCCCGCCGCAGAGCGAAAGGTCGCAAGAAACTGACGGTTTCCAGCGAAAAAGGATTGAAATAATCCTGCACTTGCCCCCGGGCAAAGGCACACCAGCATATCTTGATAGCCTCGACACCGTCGGGGCTATTTCTTTTAGCCCCTAACTTTGTGGCATGGCCCAACCCTTACCATTTGTTGATTCGCCCTCAACTGCTGACCCCCATTTGGCTGCCCCTGGGGTAGCGCAAGAAGTTGTGCCCACAGCGGTAGCAAGGCCCAACGGGTATGGGAAAAGCCAAAAACTGAAAAGCCGCAAAACACTGGAAGGGCTTTTTGCCACGGGCAAAAGCTTTACCCAGTTTCCCGTGAAAGCTTGGTACCAGCCCTTGGCGGCACAGGTGTCAGGTGATAAAGAAGATCCTTCACCAACAATAAACAACAGCGCAAAGCCACACCAAATTGGGGTGGGCGTCAGCAGCCGGAACTTTAAAAAAGCCACTGACCGCAACCGCATCAAACGCCTCTTGCGCGAAGCCTATCGCTTGCAAAAAAATTTGTTGGTGGCGCCCCAACCCATGGGCGTGTTTTTGTTGTATGTGGGCAAGGAACTGCCCACCCAGGCCGAGTTGATGGTGGCAGTGGCCAAGACCTTGGAAAAAATCAGCAGCCATGTGTGAGCATTGCCCACCCCGCAAAGGCATCAGCCATTGGTTGGGGTATTTGTTGATTCCTTTTATTCGGTTTTACCAATGGGTCATCAGTCCGATGCTGGGCCCCAAATGTAGGTTTGTGCCTACCTGCTCACAATATGGAGAGCAAGCGTTGAAAAAACACGGCCTTTTCAAAGGCAGTTGGTTATTGATCAAGCGCCTTTCTCGCTGCCGCCCCGGTGGTGGCTCGGGTTGGGATCCGGTGCCTTGATTTTATTCCTGTTGGGATCCGGTGCCTTGATTTTATTCCTTGATCCTTCTTTTGTAATCCATTCTGGCATGAAGGATCCTTGTAATTTCGAATAGCTGGTTATTTAAACACCTGTAAAAAATGATGTGCTGTCCAATTAAATACCCCCAAACATTTTCGCCAATTTCAATGTAGGGTTTTCCTTTTTTTTGTTTTAATGAGATGGCCAAACAGCATTTGTATATCTTATCAAAATAAAGGTCAGCTTGACGTTCAGACCAATTCTCCTCTGTATAATTCCATATTGCAGAAAGATCTGCAAGGGCTTTCTCTGTAAAGAGAAGATTAGCCATTTTCTTTTTTTATTTTCTTTAATTCAGCTAAGTGTTTTTGTGGATCATAGTTTTTGACCCAGCCGCTGTCAATACCTTCTTGGATGGCATTTTTCAAAGCCAAGACTTTTGCTTCCTCTTCTTCTAATAAACGTAGCCCTGCTCTGATCACTTCACTGGCATTTTTGAATCGACCTTGAGAAACTTTTTCGTCAACAAATTGCTCAAAATAATCTCCTAATGAAACCGAAGTATTACGTCCCATGACATGTTATTTTACTAAAATTACCTAAAATTGGTAATTTTTATTTGCAAAACCCTGAAATGGTAGAAAATACGAAGGGTCGGCACAAGCCGACCCTTCGTATAAAGATATAAAACCTACTGCGCGGATGAGGGCGCTTGTAATTTCTCCAGTTTGGAGATCATTTCGCGGATTTCTTTGATGCTGTAAAAGCGGTAGATCTCGGGGTCTTTGCCATCCACCCGTTCGGCACTGCGCATGCGGTGATAGGGGCCCACCACTTGGGCGGCGGGGTTCTCAGAAATCTTGGCCACTTGGTTGGGCAGGATGTAGTAATTGCGGTTGGCAGCTGAAACATTCTTGCCTTCTACCAATTGCTTGAGGCTATCGGTCTTGGTCTTGAGGGCTTCTTGCGAAATCATGTTCTGGGCCTTCTCGGCGCTGGTATAGTTTTGGTAAGCCCCAATGATGGTGTCGTTTTTCACGTTCACCACATACAGCCCTGTTCCCTTTAATTCAACCTTGGCCTCACCCGCAGGGGTGTTGAGTTGAAAGATGGCCGGCTCTTGAGACAAGTTGATGGTTTGTTCTTCGTGTCCCGATCCATCGGTGGCTTTGATGGTCTGGGCGTTTAAATCTACCTCGGCCTTGCCCTTGCTCATGACCACGAGGGTTTTGGGGTTGGAGGAACAAGCGGCGAGGGTCAAAAGCAACGCAAAGGCTAGAATATTTTTCATTCAACGAATTTAAGCTTTCAATAGATGAAAAAAGCCAGCATTTGCTGGCTTTGTAAGTTGACTGCCGAGGGGCAGGGGAAGGAAGGTTTATTGGGCGGCGGCGAAACGCTCGGCAACTTTGGACCAGTTGACTACCTGCCAAAAAGCGGCCAGGTAATCGGCGCGGCGGTTTTGGTATTTCAGGTAATAAGCGTGCTCCCATACATCGGCCCCCAAAATGGGTGTGCCCTTTACCTCGGCCACGTCCATCAAAGGATTGTCTTGGTTGGGGGTAGAAGAAACGTCCAGCTTTCCGTCTTTTACGATCAGCCAAGCCCAGCCAGAACCAAAACGGGTCATGCCCGCAGCGGCAAATTTTTCTTTGAAAGCGTCAAAGCTGCCAAAAGCGGCGTCTATGGAGGCGGCCAAAGCTCCCGTGGGTGCGCCACCTGCGTTAGGGGCCAAAGACTCCCAGAAGAATGTATGGTTCCAGTGTCCGCCGCCATTGTTCCTGACCGCAGGAGAAATGGTACCCGCCACTTTCACCAGGTCTTCTAAAGACTTGCCTTCGTTGGGTGTTCCTGCCACAGCTTTGTTCAGGTTGTCTACATAGGCTTGGTGGTGTTTACCATGGTGGATTTGCATGGTGAGGGTATCAATATGGGGTTCCAAGGCATCGTGTGCAAAGGGGAGGGGTGCTAAAGTAAAGCTCATAAAAATGGTTTTATCGTTGAATAGTGTTCAACAAAGTTAGGCGCTAAAGGTTGAAGGCCAAAACGATGCGTGTAAGGAATTACGCCTAAGCCAAGAACAGAATGCTCACACCAAAAACACATCCCAACATTTCGCATTATATTAGGTGTTCAAACCATCTATATGCATTCAAGTTCTATCAAAGCCCTGTTGGGCGCTTCCTTGTTTTGGGCCGCTTGCCAATCCACCCCATCGGTCCCTCCCGAAAAAGCCGTTGATGCCATTTATTATGGCGGCGATATCATTACCCTGGCGGGTGACAGCAGCATTTACCCAGAAGCCATTGCCATCAAAGACGGAAAAATTGCTTTTACCGGTAGCAAAACCGAGGCCGAACAAATGGCAGGAGACAGCACGGTTCGCCATGACCTAAAAGGCAATACCCTGGTGCCTGGCTTCATTGATGGGCACGCGCATTTTGCCGCATTTGGGGCACAAGCCATAACCGCAAATTTGCTGGCCGCTCCCGATGGACAATGCAATTCCATTGCCGATATATTGGCCGAGTTAAAGCGCTGGCACCAAGAAAATGGCACCGACAAAACCAAGGGCTGGATTTTGGGCATGGGCTTTGACGATGCCGTGCTGAAAGAAAAACGCTTTCCCACCAAAGCGGATTTGGACCAAGTTTCAACAGATGTTCCAGTCATGGTGACCCATATCTCTGGACATTTTTGCGCCGTGAACAGCAAGGGTTTGGAAAAACTGGGCATAACAGCCGCTTCTAAAAACCCAGCTGGTGGCGTCATTCGCCGCATGCCCGGCAGCCAAGAACCCAATGGGGTCTTGGAAGAACTGGCCGCCATGCCTTTTATGATAGACGCCATTACCCCCGTTACCCCTGAATTAAATGATCTTTATTTGGGTGCGGGCCAAAAAATGGCCGCCAGCTATGGCTATACCACTTGCAACGAAGGCCGCGCCATGGGCAACCACGAGAAATTGGCCGATTATGCCCGTCGCGGTAAATTTTACCTGGATGTGAATGCATGGATTGACTATTCCTTTCCCCAGTACATGCGCAGCGAATGGTACAGCAAGGAATACAAAAACCATTACCGCATAGCAGGGTTGAAGTTGACGCTGGACGGATCGCCCCAAGGCCGTACGGCTTGGCGCACCATTCCTTATTTGATTCCGCCCGATGGCCAAAAACAAGGCTACAGAGGGTATCCCGCTATACCCAATGACAAGGACGTGCAAAAAATAATTGATTCCGCTTTTGCCAACAATTGGCAATTAAAAGCGCACGTGAATGCAGATGCAGCAGCCGATCAACTTTTCAGGGCCCTGCACAAAGCCACCGCGCAATACGGCGGTCAAGACCGCCGCAACATTTTGATCCACGGACAGTTGATTCGCATGGACCAATTGGACAGCATGAAAAAATACCAAATGGTGGGATCCTTTTTTCCCATGCACACGTTTTATTGGGGCGATTGGTACAAAGAAATCATTGGGGCCGATAAAGCCCAACAGATTAGCCCTATTCGTTCGGCCCTCAACAAGGGACTGCGCGTGACCAGCCATACCGACGCTCCTGTGGCCATGCCCAATTTGATGATGATTTTGTGGACCACCGTTAACCGCATCAGCCGCAGCGGCACGGTGATGGGACCCGAAGAACGATTGACACCTTTGCAAGCTTTAAAAAGCATTACCCTTTGGGGCGCCGAACAATTTTTTGAAGAAAAGACCAAGGGCAGTTTGGAAAAAGGGAAGCTGGCCGATATGGTGGTCCTGAGC
>RDYY01000124.1 GCA_004293505.1 Sphingobacteriia bacterium
TGAAAGCCAGGGTTTGGTTGCCTTTGACGGGCCCCAAATTGTTTTCAAATTGCTCCAATTTGTTGTCGAAACTGTTGCGGCTGATGGCCAGGTTCCAATAACCATTTTTCAGCTGGTGGCGCAAGGAAGCCCCCACAGTATAATTCCATTGGTTAACCGCAGGACTGGAATTGAGCACAAAGAGTTTCTCTGGTGTGGCTTCTTTTGGGGCTGCAAAACTGAATTCATCAATGGCACCCACACCCAAAATGGTCAAACTGGTTTTCTTGCTCAGTTGGCGACTGACCTTGAATTGAAAATCCCAATAATTGGGGCGAATGGGCAGGTCAATGGCTTGGAACAACAATTGCAAATAGCTGCGACGGGCAGAAGCCAAGAAATTTGTTTTTTTGTCCTTGGAAAGTGGACCGTCAAAAGTGGCGGCCAGTTCGGTGGCACTCAGCCGAATATTGCCTTGTAAACGATTGCTGTTTCCCTTTTTTTGGCGGAATTCAAAAACCGAAGAAAGGGCATTGTCAAAGCGGGCATCAAAAGCGGAAGAGGAGAGTTTTACTTCTTCTAAAAAACTCACGTTTAAAATACCAGCCGGTCCGCCGGCACTGCCTTGGGTAGCAAAGTGGTTGATGACGGGAATTTCAATGCCATCCAAATAATACACGTTTTCATTGGGCGCACCACCCCGGATGATGATGTCGTTTCTAAACCCAGCGGTGCTGGCTGTTCCGCCCACTCCGGGCAGGGCTTGGATCACGCGTGAAATGTCAAAATTTCCACCGGGGTTGGATTTGATTTCTTCTGTGGTCAATCGCTGAACACTCAGCGGTGTTTCCAAAGTGGCTGCTTTGGCCGATTTTTGGCGGTTGCTGCTTTTGACCGTAACGGCTTCTAAGTCCTTCACCTCTGCTTCTAATTCAACCACCAAGTTGTTGATGTTGCCACTGGCAATGGCCACATTGTATTTCACTTGTTTGGCATATCCCAGGGCAGTGATGGTGAGGGTATAGGCCCCGGAGGGGATGTTCTTGATGCTGAAATTTCCAGCCGTATCAGATTGCGTACCCAACATGCCATTGTTCAGGCGCAAGCTGGCCCCTGCAATGGGTTTCTGCAGGGCTTTGTCCATGATTTGTCCGGTGAGGATACCTGTCTGTTGTGCACTGGAAACAAAATAGCCCAGGAGCAGGGCAAAAAGAACACCAATCTGTTTTGTCATTTTTCCGGTTTTCGGTCTGGACATTAAACACCCAATGGAAGCATTTGTTTAATTATCTTGAGAAACTTTCAAAACAACCCAACATGAGAAATTTCCTCTTGCTTGCCCTGCTCTGTGTAGCAGTTGCTGTTCAAGCCCAGAAAAAGCCCCTGGACCATTCTGTTTACGATGGTTGGCAAACCGTTGCCGAAAGGGTTTTATCGGCCAATGGCCAGTTCATGGCCTTCACGGTCAATCCCCAAGAAGGGGATGGTGTGTTGTACGTGAAAAAAACTTCGGGAGAAACCATTCAAACAATAGAACGGGGTTATGGGGTAGAAATCTCTGACGACAGCCGGTTTTTGGTCTGTCGCATTCGCCCTTTGTACAAAGCAACCCGCGAGGCCCGCATACAGAAAAAAAGACCCGATGACATGCCCAAAGACAGCTTGGCCATTTTGGATTTGACCTCTGGCAAGTTGGAAAAAATACCCCGCATCAAAAGCTTTAAATGGGCCGATGAAAACCGCCAGTTCTTGGTATATCACTTAGAAAAAGCTTTGCCTACAGCGGCCAGACCCCGCACCGAGCCGGACTCTCTTGCCCGCATCACTGCCATGGTTTCTCGCGCCGATAGTTTGGTCAAATTGGCCGATAGTTTGCGCAACAAAGCAGCAGAAGCCCAAGCCAAGGGCTTGTCTGTTTTGCAAATCAATAACCGGCCTGTAGCAGCTCCCCGCAGCCCTGAAGAGCCCGTAGAAGAAGGAACGGAGTTGGTGATTTTGGACCTGAAGACAGGAAAAAAATTCTCCATCCCTTTGGTGAGTGAATATGTCTTCAACAAAAAAGGAACGGTTTTGGCCATTGAAACCACCCGAAAAAATGGTGATCCCAAGTCGGCCGCAACGGTATGGGTTTGTGCGCTTTCAACGGCCAAACCCCAAGCCATTTTACAAGGCTTTCAAGACGCCAAAAATTACCGCTGGGACGAAGCTGGTCAACAATTGGCTTTTGTGGCAGACCGCGACAGCAGCACCAAGGCCTTGAGCAAAAATTTTAAACTCTATTATTGGAAGGGAAGCGATTCGGCCCAAGCTGTTGTAGAAAACAAAACCAATGGCACCAGCAAATGGGCAGCCATCACCGAATTTTCAGCCCCCAGTTTTTCTGCCAGTGGCGAGCGGTTTTTTGTTGGCCTTGGACAATTGTATCCGCCCAAAGACACCAGCTTGCCCGATTTTGACCGGGTAAATGTGGACGTTTGGCATTACAAAGAAGATTATTTGCAAACCGCCCAAATCAAAAATGCGGACCAAGAATTGCGCAGAACAGCCTTGGCCCGCGTAGACTTGAATGGGGGCCGTGTCCTGCCATTGGGTACACCCGATTTTCGCCAATTGATCTTGACCCAAGAAGGCGATGGTGAAATGTTTTATGGCCTCAATGATGCTGGCAAAAGGGTAGAGAGCCAGTGGCAGGGTTATACTTTGTATGATTTGTATTGGATCAACCCCAAGACCGGCGAAAGGGGATTGATCACCAAAGATTTCAAAGGCAGTTTGTCGGCTTCTACCACAGGACAATTCTTGTTGCAGTATGATGAACCCAAAAAACAATACCGCAATTTTGATGCCCGCAGCCGCCAATCGGTGGTCTTGGCCCAAGACATCAAATATCCATTGTACGATATAGAAACCGATGTGCCCGATGATCCCAACGCTTATGGTGTCATGGCTTGGACCGAGAAAGACGAAGCTGTTTTGGTGTATGACCAATTTGACATTTGGCAATTGGATCCTGCAGGCAAAAAGCCCGCCATTTGTTTGACCAATGGAAAAGGCCGACAAAACAGTTTGGTTTTCCGCCAGGTGGTATTGGACCGAGAAGAACGCTTCATCAAACCTGGTCAAACCTTGTTGTTGTCTGTCTTTAACCAAAAAGACAAAGGTTCAGGTGCGGTCACACAAGTGTATGGCAAGCCCTTTGTTTGGAAAGAAAACACCGCGCTGACCCAACCCTTGCGCATGGCCAATTTTGCCAAGGCCAAACTGGCCCCTGTCTTGGCTTTCAGCACCGAGACCTACCAACGTTCGGCCAATGTTCAAGTATTGGACAACATGGATGCTGTACAAGAAAAGGCCCAATCCGCTACAGTTTTGTTCCAGCCCAATGCCCAACAAGCCCAATACAATTGGGGCAGTGCAGAGCTTTTTAAATGGAAAGCTTATACCGGTAAAGAAACAGAAGGCATTGTGTACAAGCCCGAAGGATTTGACCCCAAAAAGAAATATCCCATGATTGTGTATTTCTATGAACGCAGCAACAATACTTTGCACGGATACCGCGCACCTTCGCCCACTGCTTCAGCTTTGAACATACCTTTTTTTGTCAGCCGGGGTTATGTGGTCTTTGTGCCCGATATCTGGTACAAAACTGGCTACCCTGGCCAAAGTGCTTATGACTATATTGTCAGTGGTACCCGGGCTGTGGTAAAACAAGGTTATGTAGACAGTACCAAGATGGGATTGCAAGGCCAAAGCTGGGGTGGTTACCAAATTGTGTATTTGATCACCAAAACCAATTTGTATGCTGCTGCTTGGGCAGGTGCTCCCGTTGCCA
>RDYY01000125.1 GCA_004293505.1 Sphingobacteriia bacterium
CAGAAACTGCATTTGATGCCCAAAATTGAAAAATATTTTGGCGGAAACCTGGCAGGAAAACATTTTGCTCTGTGGGGATTGGCTTTCAAACCCAATACCGATGATATCCGCGAAGCGCCAGCTTTGTATTTGATTGATGCTTTGACCAAAGCTGGGGCAACCGTTACTGCTTTTGACCCCGAAGCCATGCCCAATGTGCAACAAGTTGTGGGCGATAAAATTCAATATGCCGACAACCAATACAATGCCTTGAAAGGCGCCGATGCTTTGGTGATTGCTACGGAGTGGAGCGAATTCCGCACACCGGATTTTGACCGCATTGCAGAAAACATCAAAGGCAAAGCCATTTTTGATGGCCGTAATTTGTTCGATACTTCTTTTATTCAAAACAAAGGCTACCACTACGAAAGTGTGGGCCGTCCATAAATTCAACACATGGCTGCAAAACGCATCTTGATCACCGGCGCCGCCGGATTCTTGGGATCCCATTTGTGTGATCGGTTCATCCGGGAAGGCTACGATGTAGTGGGAATGGACAACCTGATCACAGGTGATTTGCGCAACATTGAACACTTGTTCAAATTGCCCAATTTTGAATTCTACCACCATGACGTGAGTACTTTCATTCACGTACCGGGTCACTTGGATTATATATTGCATTTTGCCTCTCCCGCCAGTCCCATCGACTATTTAAAAATCCCCATCCAAACCTTGAAAGTAGGGGCTTTGGGCACCCACAATTGTTTGGGTTTGGCGCGCCAGAAAAAAGCCCGTGTGTTGGTGGCTTCTACATCAGAAGTGTATGGTGACCCCATGGTACATCCTCAAACCGAAGAATATTGGGGCAATGTGAATCCTGTTGGTCCCCGTGGGGTGTACGATGAAGCCAAACGCTTCATGGAATCCATTACACGTGCCTATTACACCTTTCACGGCGTAGAAACCCGCATCATCCGGATCTTCAATACTTATGGGCCGCGCATGCGCCTCAATGATGGCAGGGCCTTGCCTGCTTTTATTGGACAAGCTTTGCGCGGTGAAGACCTAACCGTTTTTGGAGATGGCTCTCAGACTCGCTCTTTTTGTTATGTTGACGATTTAATTGAAGGTATTTTTAGGCTCCTGCACAGCGATTATACCATGCCCGTCAACATAGGTAATCCCAATGAAATTACATTGAAGGAGTTTGCAGAAGAAGTCTTGAAATTGACCGGGTCTTCTGTTAAAATAGTTTATAAACCCTTGCCTGTTGACGACCCCAAACAGCGCAGACCGGACATCACCAAGGCCAAAGAAATTTTGGGTTGGGAACCCCAGGTGGGACGAGCCGAGGGCCTCAAAAAGACCTATGATTATTTCCGCAGCCTGCCCCAAGAAGAGTGGTCGCGCATGCCCAAAGAATTTGTTTCCAAATAAATTGTTGGGTTGTATCAGCCTGCAATAAACGAATACAGATGCACAAAAAAAAGCCTTTGGTGCTGGTGACGGGAAAGAATGGCCAGTTGGGCTGGGAGTTGCAGCAATTTGTTCCACAATGGCAAGATCGATTTGACTTTTTGTTTACTGAAAGATCAGAATTTGATTTGTCAGTGCCCGAAGGCCTAGAAGCTTTTTTATCGGCCCATCGGCCAAGCGTTATTTTAAATGCCGGCGCGTATACTGCGGTGGACAAAGCAGAATCCGAGTTTGAAGCTGCGCTTGTTGTCAATGGAAAAGCGGTTTCTGCCATGGCCCAATGGGCTGCTACAAATGGTGCGGTTTTTATTACCATTTCAACAGATTATGTCTTTAAAGGTGATGCCAGTTCACCTTATTTGCCCCAATCGCCATTGGATCCCATCAATGCTTATGGCCGCAGCAAAGCTTGGGGGGAGGAGCAGACCCTGGCCCTTTGTCCCAGTGCTTTGGTGGTGCGTACATCTTGGGTCTATTCGCCCCATGGCAATAATTTTGTCAAGACCATGTTGCGTTTGATGCGGGAGCGGCCCCAACTAAAAGTAGTGGCGGACCAAGTGGGCTCACCCACTGCTGCAAAAGATTTGGCCGAAGCCATTTTGATCATGGCCAAACAAAAATTAGCGGGTAATCCAGCAAAGGGAATCTACCATTATGCCAACCAAGGCGTCACCAGTTGGCACGGCTTTGCTTTGGCCATTAGAGACTTGGCCCATTTGACCACAGAAGTCATTGGCATACCCAGTTCAGATTATCCCACGCCAGCCAAAAGGCCTGCTTATTCGGTATTGGATTGTAGTGGTACCCAAAAAGATTTTGGTTTGGTGATTCCTGGGTGGGAGGAAAGTCTCCAATCATGTTTGGAACGAATGTCATGAAGCTTAGAACCTCATGCACTTGAAAAAGCGTCCCTCTTTTTTACAATATGAGTATCCCACTTTATTGGACCATTGGCCTAGGCTCATCTGGTTTGTTTATGGCATCAACTATTTAACGCAACTGCGGAAATGGTATGTTGTAAAAGCTTGGAAACAACTGTTGTTACAACAAAAGCCTGGATTTATTGCCATCGATATAGGTGCTGGTGAGGGCCAATACCTGGTTCCTTTTGCCAGCGCATATCCTGCTTCAACCTTCGTGGCTGCTGATCTCAATCCAGGAAATGTTGCCTTGTGCCAAAATCTTTCCCTTCCAAATCTAAGGGCATTGCTGTTGGACATTGCTGTTGATACCCCTTCCGATTTGGCCCAGTTGGTCCTTTGTGTTGGCGTTCTTCATTACATAGAAAAGGATGAAGCTGCTTTGATGAATATTTATAAATGTCTCCAGTCCAATGGTAGGTTCTTGCTGTATTCGCCCATTGGGGGGCATTTTTTAACCAAGTTTTACCCTTTGATTTTTCAACGGTATCCTCAATATGAAAGTTTAAACAATCGGCAGCGGATCTATCAGGAGGAAGAGTTGTTGCAAAAATTAGAACGTGTCGGATTCCGTATTATCTCAAAGACCTATGCCTATGGATGGGCTGGCAAATTAAGCCACGAGATTTTCAACAGTTGTACAACTTTGGTTTTCTCTGCGGCATGGCCCTTGAAAACATTGGCATTGATGGCACTTGTTTTGTTTTATCCCTTGGTGCTGGTGTTGATGGCGGTTGATTATTTACTGCCCAAGAAAAAGGGGAATGGGATTTTGGTCCTTTGTGAAAAATAACCCCCCAAACGCCCCTCGTTGCCTTCGGCAGGGGGCGTTGTGGATTACCTTCGGTTATCCTTCCCACTCTGCATTACCCAAACGCCCCTCGTTGCCTTCGGCAAGGGGAGTTTAGGATTACCTTCGGTTATCCTTCCCACTCTGCATTACCCAAACGCCCCTCGTTGCCTTCGGCAACTGGGCGTTTTCATTTGCTCCCTTACCCGAATACATTCGCGCCGGTCGCAAATGAAAACGCCACTCGCATCGCGAGTGGCGTTTGTTGCCTGACCTGGATTCGAACCAAGACAAACTGAACCAAAATCAGTTGTACTACCCTTATACTATCAGGCAATCCGCACATTCTTTTGGAATGGGCTGCAAAAATAAGGGGCGGGCGCCTTTGTTCCAAATTTTTTCAGTCCATTATCGCCCTTCCTCCCGGTCTTTCAGCTCCTGGATTTTGTCCAGGGCGCCCGCCACCACATCACACATGATGGTGTACAAGGCCCCAGGGGAGGGGTTGGCATAAATGTGTTCCAGCGCCAGGTTTTCGTTGGCAATCACGGTTTGGGGCAGCTGCGGGTTGACCCGGTTAACCCCTTCTTGGAGCAAGCCAATGATTTCTTCGGCAGTCCGTCCCCGCA
>RDYY01000126.1 GCA_004293505.1 Sphingobacteriia bacterium
TTGTGTTATTTGACAACAGCCCACAACTTGGCAGCTCATGGGCAATCCATTGCGCAAATGGAAAAAAATATTTTGATGGCAAATCCCCACTTGGCTGAAGTTTTCTCTTCAGCAAGATTTTTGTATGAAGCCCCACTGGCCATCTCCCAAGTTAATTTTGCACCTAAGGAACAAGTTTGGGATGGGATTTTATTGGTAGGTGATGCGGCAGGTTTGATCACGCCCCTCTGTGGCAATGGCATGAGCATGTCCATGCAAGCCGGGGTCTTGGCTTTGGAACAAATCCATGCTTTTTTATCGGGCAGGCTGACGCGAACAGAAATGGAAAAAGCTTATGCGGCCGCTTGGCAGCAACACTTTAAGTGGCGTACCCGCGCGGGTCGGTTCATCCAAGAAAAATTGGGTGGGGGCGGGGCCGAGGGCTTGATGCAGGTCTTGGCGGCTTTGCCTTTTTTGAGCCAGCGGGTGATTCGGCTGACGCATGGGAAGCCTTTTTAGGTAGGCTTTGATTCGGGACTGTCGGCTTCGTTTTACTGCGCTGAATTTCACGGGACTGTCGGCTTCGTTTCACTGCGCCGACTTCCTCGGTGGTGGGCTTACCCAAAGCCCTCGCCGCAACTTCGTTGCTGCGGGTTTTTGCACTTACTCCCTCACTCAAACCTAAGGTTTGGTTCGGTCTTAAATGCAAAAACCCTCTCGCTTTCGCTCGAGGGCTTTGTACCCGGTACGGGAATCGAACCCGTCTTTGCCCCGTGAAAGGGGGCTGTCCTAGCCGATAGACGAACCGGGCATTTTTTTGTCAATCGGGATGCAAAAATAAGGTTGTGGATGCTTTTGGCCAAACTTTTTCAAGGCTTTGTTGCGAGAAGGGGAAAATAGCCTGCCCAAACCTGCCTTTACCGTACATTTGTGCCCTCAAACTTTTATAAACACAAAAATTTCGCAAGATGAGTACAGTTAAAGTGGCCATCAATGGTTTTGGCCGGATTGGACGGTTGGTTTTTCGCCAGATTTACAACATGAAGGGCATTGATGTAGTAGCCATCAATGACTTAACCAGCCCCAAGGTTTTGGCTCATTTGCTCAAATACGATAGTGCCCAGGGTCGCTTTGACGCCACGGTTACTTCTACTGAAGATGCCATTGTGGTGAACGGCGAAACCGTAAAAATTTATGCCCAAAAAGACCCCGCACAAATTCCTTGGGGTGCACACGGGGTTGATGTGGTGATTGAGTCAACAGGTTTCTTTACCGACAAAGAAAAAGCCGAAGCCCACCTGAAAGCGGGTGCCAAGCGCGTGGTGATATCTGCCCCCGCTACTGGTGATTTGAAAACCGTGGTATTCAACGTTAACCATGCTATTTTGGATGGCAGCGAAACCATTATCTCTTGCGCCTCTTGTACCACCAATTGTTTGGCCCCCATGGCCAAGGTGTTGAATGACCAGTATGGCATTCAAACAGGTATCATGACCACCATTCACGCTTACACCAACGACCAGAATACTTTGGATGCCCCCCATCCCAAAGGTGACCTGCGCCGTGCCCGCGCTGCAGCAGCCAACATTGTGCCCAACAGCACGGGAGCTGCCAAAGCCATTGGCTTGGTTCTGCCTGAATTAAAAGGCAAGTTGGATGGCAACGCCCAACGCGTTCCCACCATCACTGGTTCACTCACAGAGTTGACCACCATCTTGGGCAAGAAAGTAACGGCAGAAGAAATCAATGCTGCCATGAAAGCTGCCAGCAATGAAAGCTTTGGATATACCGAAGATGAAATCGTGAGCAGCGACATCATCGGCATCCACTATGGTTCTTTGTTCGACGCTACGCAAACCAAGGTCATGACCGTTGGGGATGCCCAGTTGGTGAAAACCGTTAGCTGGTACGACAACGAGATGAGCTATGTGAGCCAGTTGGTGCGCACGGTTCAATATTTTGCTGGATTGATCAGCAAATAATAATTCTACTTCATTTTTTTGCAAAGCCATCCCAACCGATGGCTTTGTTTTTTTTATGCCTTAAATTGCTGTCTCAATTCTATCCCATGTCTGTATTTTCACAATTTGATTTCAAGGGCCAAAAAGCCCTGATCCGTGTAGACTTCAATGTGCCGTTGGACAAAGCCACAAGGGCGGTAACCGATGACAACCGCATGCGCGGGGCCCTGCCCACCTTGGTGAAAATATTGAAAGATGGGGGCAGTATTGTGTTGATGAGCCACTTGGGCCGTCCCAAAGACGGACCCGAAGACAAGTCCTCGTTGCGCCACATCCTTTCTCACTTGCAAACCTTGCTGGACAAAGCCATGGGCCATGCTGTTCCCTTGGATTTTGCCGATGACTGCATCGGCCAATCGGCCAAAGACAAATCTGCTGCCCTGCAACCTGGGGCTGTGTTGCTCTTAGAGAACCTGCGCTTTTATCCCCAAGAAGAAAAAGGCGATCCTGGTTTTGCGCAAAGCCTGGCACAGTTGGGTGATGTGTACGTGAACGATGCTTTTGGCACAGCCCACCGGGCCCACGCTTCAACAGCTGTGATTGCCCAATTTTTTACTGAGGGAAAAAAGATGTTTGGTCTTTTGATGGAAGGAGAAGTAAAAGCTGCAGAGCAAGTCATGCACCAGGCTAGCAAACCTTTTACGGCTATCATTGGGGGTGCCAAAGTGAGCGACAAAATCCTCATCATAGAAAACCTGTTGGAACGCGCTACCGACATCATCATTGGTGGGGGCATGGCCTATACTTTCATGAAAGCCCAAGGGGGTGTGATTGGCAAGAGTTTGTGTGAAGAAGACCGCTTGGATACAGCATTGGAGATCTTGAAAAAAGCAGCCGAGAAAAACGTCTGCATCCACCTGCCCAGCGATTCTACCATCGCCGACAATTTTGCCGCCGATGCCCAAACTTCAACTTCCCCCAGTAACCACGTGCCCGATGGTTGGATGGGACTGGACATTGGTGCCAATGCCATTGAACAATTCACCAATGTGATTGGCCGTTCAAAAACCATTTTGTGGAATGGTCCCATGGGTGTTTTTGAAATGCCTGCTTTTCAACAGGGTACCAAAGCCATTGCAGTAGCTGTGGCCAAAGCCACGGCAGACGGGGCTTTCAGCTTGGTAGGCGGAGGCGACTCGGTGGCTGCGGTCAACCAATTTGGTTTTGCTGATCAAGTGAGTTATGTGAGCACAGGTGGTGGGGCCATGCTGGAATATTTTGAAGGAAAATCCCTGCCCGGTATAACAGCCATACAAGAAAAATAACTGCTCAAACAAAGCAGACAATTTTTCTATTTGGCTTGTGCAACTTTACGCCACATCTTCGCCCAATGCCGCTTTGCGCAAGAGGAACCAGTCTTCGCGCCGCAGTTTGATGTTGGCGGCTTTGCGAGCGGATGCCAATCGATCAATGCGGGTAGTACCAATAACGGGCAAAATGCCACTGGGGTGGCTGTTCAAAAATGCCAACAAGACTTCATTGATGCCCACTCCATATTGTTCGGCCAATTCAGTGGCGGTTTGGGTAATGCTCCTAAAATGAGGGTGTAAATCATCGGTAAAAACACCTCCCCCCAAGGGGGCCCAGGCCATGGGGACGATTTTGTGCTGCAAGCAATGGTCCAATTGCCCATTGGTAAAAGGGGCTTGGGCTATCACAGAAATTTCTAATTGGTGGTAAGAAAGGGGCACCCATTGGCGCAAGACTTCGGCCTGGTGGGGCATGAAATTAGACACACCAAATGCCAATACTTTTCCTTGTTGTTGCAAAAC
>RDYY01000127.1 GCA_004293505.1 Sphingobacteriia bacterium
GAATACGGGGGCTTTTTGTTAGTTTTGAAGGTAACCCTAAAAGAGACTGGTGATGAAGGCAAAATTATTGATGATCTTGACATGCGGGAGTATTTTTTATGGCTGCACCAAGAGCAATTTTACCACCAAGCCAAAATTGGAATTTGGGTCAGCCAGTTCAACCGTTTTGACCCAAGGTCAGATCATCACTTTTACCCTTGACTTTACTGACAAGGAAGGCGACATCCAAGACAGCTTGTGGGTCCAAAAAATTTCTAGAACCTGTCCTACTACCCCTGGTGTGCAATTTGTGAGTAAAAATGCCATCCCCAATTTTACTGCTACACCCAACCTCAAAGGCAAAATGGAAATTCGATTTGTGTACAATGCCAATGTATCTGGCATCCAGTCCATTGTGGGATGCACCAACCGAAACGACACGTCCATTTTTAAATTTTGGATGAAGGACCGGGCCCAAAACCGGAGTGATACCGTGAGTTCACCAGAAATTGTATTGATCCGCTAAGGATTAAACTGGTCTTTTTCATTCCATTCTATTCTATATTGCAACCTTTGCCAACCAGCATTCGCTTTGGCCCAAAACCAACTACCATGTCTAAATCCAAGAAAACAGAAAAGTCGCAACTGAACGATACCGCCATGGCTTTTTTTGAAACCTACATCAATACCCCCTCCCCTGTAGGCTTTGAAAGTGCTGGTCAAAAAGTTTGGATGGAATACGTGAAACCTTATGTTGATCAAATGTACACGGACCCTTACGGATCAGCTGTGGGTGTGATCAATCCGGACGCTCCTTTTAAAGTGGTCATTGAAGCTCATGCAGATGAAATCAGTTGGTTTGTGAATTACATCAGTGACCAAGGTTTGATTTATGTCAAGAGGAATGGGGGCGTTGACCACCAAGTGGCACCGGCCAAGAGGGTCTGGATCCATGGCAAGAAAGGCCCGGTTAAAGCGGTATTTGGTTGGCCTGCCATCCATACCCGCCTCAGCAATCCAGACCAAAAAGAGCCCAACCCCAAAATTGAAAACCTTAGTTTGGACTGTGGGGCCAGAAACAAAAAAGAAGTGGAAGCATTGGGCATTCACATTGGAGCAGTCGTAACTTATGAAGAAGGCTTTGAAGCCCTGGCCTATGATACACTCATCGGCAGGGCTTTTGACAACCGTGTGGGTGGATTCATGATTGCTGAAGTGGCTCGTCTCTTGCACAAAAACAAAAAAAAGCTCCCTTATGGGTTGTACGTGGTCAATGCTGTTCAAGAAGAAATTGGATTAAGAGGTGCTGAAATGATTGCCCGCAGGATAAAACCAGATGTGGCCATCATCACCGACGTAACCCATGATACCAGCACCCCCATGATCAGTAAAATCATAGAGGGAGACATTCAATGTGGCAAAGGCCCTTCCTTGGCTTATGCCCCGGCCATACACAATAAATTATTGGCCTTGGTCGAAGACACCGCCAAGAAAAAAGACATACCCGTACAATGGAGGGCCTTGAGCCGCAGTACAGGAACAGATACCGATAGCTTTGCGTATGCCAACGATGGTTGCCCTTCGGTTTTAATTTCTATTCCCCTTCGCTACATGCACACCACGGTTGAAATGCTGCACAAAAAAGACATTGAACACACCATTCAATTGATGTACGAAACCCTCCTGGTGCTGGGCCCCAAAACAAATCTGCGCTACCATTAGTCATTATTTGCATGAACCAACCAAGTTTGCGCATCGCCCTGTTGGACCTCTATGAAGGTCAAGCCAACCAAGGCATGCGTTGTTTGAGAGAAATTTTTTACGACTGGGGAAAAGCCAGGAATTGGCAGATTGTGTTGACCGAATACGATGTCCGCCAAAAAAAAGAGCTCCCTGGTTTGGACCATGACGTCTATGTATCCAGTGGTGGGCCTGGATCGCCTTTGGACAGTGAAGGCAGCGATTGGGAAAATGCCTACTTTGAATGGATTGGTCAATTGGAACAATGGAATGCGTCACCCGACCGCGTAGCCAAACACTGTTTTTTTATTTGTCACAGTTTTCAATTGGCATGTCGCTATTTTGAAGCAGGAACCGTTTGTAAAAGGAATTCCACCGCCTTTGGGGTTTTCCCGGTTCACATGTTGAGCAAGGGATTGGATGAACCCATCTTTAAAGGACTCAAGGACCCCTTTTTCAGTGTAGACAGCAGAGATTACCAAGTCATAGCACCCCAACACGAAAAAATCAGGGCAAGGGGCGGGAGCATTTTGGCCATAGAAAAATACCGACCCCACGTAGCATTTGAAAGAGCCGTCATGGCCATTCGGTTTACCCCTTATTTCATGGGCACCCAGTTTCATCCAGAGGCCGACGCAGTAGGCATGCGCATGTATTTAGAAAGGGCCGATAAAAAACAAACCGTCATTGACAACCATGGGGAAGCCAAATGGAAAAGCATGACGGAACAACTGATGGACCCAGAGAAAATCCTGTGGACCTATTCGCATGTCATGCCCAATTTTTTGGCTTTGGCTACAGAAGAATGGGCCATGGCTAGCCAGGAATCACTGAATCTGTAGTATATTCGGATACCATGGTAAATCCCATTAGACTTGCTTTTAATGCTGCCTTCACTGCAGAAAAGTATGCAGGTTATTTGGCCGACTTGAACGCTCATTTCCCAGGCGCCATTGAGTTCAGGGTAGCGGAGACACCCATTTTTATAGACAAAGCTTTCAAAGATAAAATGTTGGCGGCCTGCGAATCCATTGTGGATGTCATCATGGCGCCAGGTTTTGATAAACTGACCAACAGGGCTTTGCTGCATGAATGGAAAGTTCCTCGGGAAGATGCCCACACCCAATTCATTGCTTTTGATTTTGGCATTTGTCAAAATGCCGCCGGTGAATTGGAGCCCCAGTTAATTGAAATGCAAGGCTTTCCAACTTTGTTTGGCTACCAAATTTTACACGAAGCCATTACCCGTAAACATTTTTCCATTCCTGACAATTATTCCGCCTACTTCGAGCCATGGCAAGCAGAAAACTATACGGAACTCCTTCGCCAAATCATTGTAGGTGACCACCAGCCCGAAGAAGTGGTGTTGTTGGAAATTTTTCCGCACCAACAAAAGACCCGAATTGATTTTTATTGCACGGCAAAGGCACTGGGCATACCCATTGTTTGCTTGTCACAACTGGAACAAGAAGGGAAAGACCTTTACTATGTCGAAAACGAGAAGCGCAAAAAAATCAAAAGGATTTACAACAGGGTAATTTTTGATGAGCTGTCCCAATCAAAAGACCCAGTCATTCAAGCCAAAGCCCATTTGTTTCAAGCTGACCTGAACATTGAATGGGTGCCTCACCCCCATTGGTTTTACCGCATCAGCAAGTTCACTTTGCCTTTTATTCAACATGCATATGTGCCACAAACTACGTTTTTGCATGAAGCCCAACCCTGGCCTAAGGATCTAGACAATTATGTTTTGAAGCCCTTGTTTTCTTTTGCTGGTCAAGGCGTCATCATTGATGTGAAAAGAGAAGACCTAGAAAAAATCAGTGACCCAGAAAACTGGATTTTGCAAAAAAAGGTTCAATATGCTGATGTCATCCAAACACCAGATGGACCGGCCAAAGCCGAATTGCGTATATTTTATTTCTGGCCCCCCAATGCCCCAAGGCCCTTTCCCGTTTTCAACCTCGCCAGGTTGAGCAAGGGTAAAATGATTGGAGTAAGGTACAACCAAGACAA
>RDYY01000128.1 GCA_004293505.1 Sphingobacteriia bacterium
CTTTTTCCTCGACCAAATCTGCTGGACATTTCTCGTACAGCAATTGTATGCGTGCTTGCGCTGCAGCCCTTTCTGCTGCAGCTGATTTTTTGCGGCGCTGGGGAAGGGTGCCATCAGCAGAAGCCACTTTGCTGGCCCCAAAAACATTTTGGTTGTGTTGCCGGTACAACACCAAGACCTCGGGCCAATACCTTACTTGGCTGCGAAAACAAGCCACAAAACCCAACCAATAATCGTGGGGGATAACCACTGGAAAAGGCACACAGTCTTTTACCAAACTGGCTGGAAACAACATGCCATGGCCCGGTGCACTGTTGCCAATGGTGTAGTTCAAACAATTGTTGTAAGTGGTTAGTTTCTTGACATCAGACAAATACTGCCCCGTGGGCTTGTCTTGGTCATTGATCAGTTGTGAATTGGCATAAAGGATGGTATCCTTTCCAATGTTGGCTTGCAGAACAGCAAGTTTATGGGGCAACCAAATATCGTCTTGGTCACTGGGGGCAATCCATTCACCTTGGGCCAGCAACATGGCTTTTTCAAAATTGCGGACATACCCCAAATTTTCAGGGTTTCGAAAAACACGGACACGTGCATCTTGTGCTGCATATTGCACCAATAATTCCCAAGTACCGTCGGTGGAGCAATCATCGGTCACCACCAATTCTATAGGCGAATAGGTTTGGCTTAAAATACTGTCGATTTGTTTGGGCAAATACGCCACACCATTGTAAGTGGCCATGACCACCGAGACCAAGGGCAAAGATTGGGAATCAACCATGGAGGAGGGTATGAAGGAAGGCATAAAAATGAAACCCAGGTTGGTCCAAAGCGGCTTGGACCTTGTTTTTCAATTCTATTTTGGAAATGTTTTTCATTCTTTCTTTTTGCAAGCCCAGGTATGCCCGCTCGGCCAAGAGCCAAGCCCTCCTTTCTTTGGTAGCTGTACTGGACAAGTGTTGGTCAATGGCTGCGGCCAATTCAGCCATGCCTTGTTTTTCTGCAGCTACGGTTGTTAATATGGGCAGGGCATGGTTGCGCAAAAAAGCGGGTGCCATCATTTGCTTCAAGTGGGTCACAAATTTGGCGGAACCGGGCCGATC
Organism: Sphingobacteriia bacterium; assembly: GCA_004293505.1. Taxonomy (GTDB): domain Bacteria; phylum Bacteroidota; class Bacteroidia; order Chitinophagales; family Chitinophagaceae; genus Sediminibacterium. Next base: position 1,104 of record RDYY01000128.1, read on the forward strand.
GGCTTTGTTGACCACGAATAAATCGGCTATTTCCATTAACCCTGCTTTCATGGTCTGGACCTCATCTCCTCCTTCGGGCACCAAGACCACCACCGTTGCATCGGCCAGTCCTGCAATCTCTACTTCGCTTTGTCCCACGCCCACGGTTTCTACCAAAACGCGGTCAAATCCTGCAGCTTGTAAAACAGCCACCATCTCCATGATTTGGGGGTGCAAACCACCCAAGGCGCCGCGGGTGGCTAGGGAACGGATATACACTTGTGGGTGGTTGTACCAACTGCTCATGCGGATGCGGTCGCCCAACAATGCCCCCAAATTAAAAGGAGAAGAAGGGTCTACACAAAGCACAGCCAGTTTCTGGTCTTCGCCCACCCAATGGTCAATCAAAGCATCAGTGAGCGTGCTCTTTCCCGCTCCAGGAGGCCCTGTGATGCCGATCAGTGGTGCTTTTCCAGGTTGTAGTTGGGCCAAAAAATCCAGGTATCCTGCTACTTCGTTTTCAACAGCCGACAACAAACGGGCCAGTGCTTTCACCGAACCGGCCTTCATTTCTTGTTGTGTGGTTGACCAAGGAAACATGGATGGATGATTGAGTATTATACTGCACTTAGCGCAGCAAAACATAGTTTTTAAAATCAAACAGGCGAATGCCTGTTTTTTGTTCAAACCAATACAAGAGCCTGTCTTTGAATCCGAATTTTTTTTGCGCCGTATCAATGTCCACCTGCCAATTCAATCTTTTCACGCGCTCGGTCATCACAGCAGGATGGGTGTCTGTGAATTTTTCCAAAGAATCAAATTGACTGAAGTCAAAAAAATCGGGGCTGGCCAAAAAATCTTCCAAGGCCTTGGTATCGGGGTTCCAAAAACTGGACACATTTTTTTGTTTGCGCATCATTTGAACAGGGTCTTTGACCCAACCATAATGGTAAACCGTTGCAGGAATCAATTTAACGCGCAGTTTCTCCTCTCCCGCGGATGATGCGCACTTCGCGGTGGTACCATTTGCGGCTGTCTCCTACATAATCATAAGTGCCATAAAAATGTTTGTAATGAAACAAAAGCCCTTCTACGCGTTGGTCATCGGCCCAGTGGGCACAAGCTTGTTTGATCGTTTCATGGTATTTTTCGTGCACCACTTCGTCCCCCTGAATGTAAAAAGCCCAATCGGCCAAAGGATCAATCAGGTCAAAGGCTTTGTTGGTTTCTACCGCCAACACCTTACCCCCTTCGCGCAGGGAAGGGTCCCACACCGAGTGGTGAATTTTGATTTTGGGATCGCCAATGGCTTGCATCAAACCCAAAGTATCGTCAGTAGAGTCGCCCACCAAAATGATCATTTCATCTACCACGGGCAAAATGGATTTTACCGCTTCCACAATGGGATAATCATTGGTGACCGCATTGCGAATGATGGTAAAGCCCGAAATTTTCATGCGCCAAAGATATTGTCTTCCGATAAGCAATTAACTTTGGTCCTCAACCCTGCCCATGACCACGATTTGTTTTGATTTTGGTAATTCCCGCCAAAAATTGGCCGTTTTCAACCGCCGAGATTTTGTGGAGGAAGTGGTCTTGCCCAATTTGGAGCGGGATACTTTAGCGGCCATCATCGACCAATACCAACCCCAAAAAAGCATTCTGTCTTCGGTCATGCACCATCCCGAGTGGTTGCCCAGCTGGTTGGCCGAGAAAACCCAATTTCACTTGCTGAACCATGCCAGTCGATTGCCCGTGACCACACCCGTGGGCAAACCCGAAACCATTGGGGCCGATCGCTTGGCCCTGGTATCGGCAGCAGTGGATCGTTTTCCCGGACAACACAATTTGGTGATCGGGCTGGGCACCTGCATCACCTATAATTTTGTGAACCGGGCGGCGGAATTTTTAGGGGGGAGCATCTCTCCTGGCATGAACATGCGCTTTAAAGCCATGCACGAACAAACGGCGCTCTTGCCCCTGGTAACGGCCGACCACCATTTTCCCTTGGTAGGTTACGATACCAAGACCAATTTGCAAAGCGGCGTCATCTTGGGCGTTGCCGGCGAAATAGACGGCATCATTGGTGCTTACCAAGAGCGCTATGCCAACTTTAACGTGCTCTTAACCGGGGGGGATATGCCTTTTTTTGTGCCGCACCTAAAAAACAAGATATTTGCCGACCCAAACCTAATTTTCAAAGGCTTATATGCGATCAGTGCGCTCAATCTACCCTAAACTTTCTTTTTTGGCCTTTGCTTTGGGCATTTTTACCACCAGTTTTTCGCAAACCAACTCGCCTTTTTCCCGCTACGGCATCGGAAACCTGTCTGGCCCCCAACACACCATCAGCCGGGGCATGGGGGGATTACAAGCTGTTTATGCCGATGGACTGAACAACAACGTGGGACTTTCGGTCAATTTCAACAATCCCGCTACCTATTCCCAGTTCTACATGATGACCTATGACCTGGCCCTGAACTTGGATTCCCGCAACCTCAAAAGCAACCAGCCTGCCGGTACATTTTCCAGCGTTTATTTGATTCCAGGCTATGTGGCCATTGGTACCCCGTTGAACGTAAAAAAAGGCTTGGGCCTGGCTTTTGGCCTCAAACCCTTGAGCCGCGTCAACTATTCCGTCATCACGCGTGAAAGAACAGCAGGTGACAGTTTGGGCACCAATTTCAATGGCAGTGGGGGCAGTTACGACGCATTTGTGGGCGTAGGTAAAAAATGGAAGAACTTTTCTGTTGGCGTAAACACCGGCTACCGCTTTGGTCGCAAAGAAACGGCCACCCTTAAATCTTTTTTGAACGATACCCTTAGCTACCAACAATCCAATTCCAGTACGGCCACCAGTTTTGGTAACTTTTTTTTCCAAGGGGGTTTGCAATATGAATTGTCACTGTACAAAAAAGACAATTCTTTTACCAAGTCTACCGACCAATACTGGTTGCGTTTTGGCGCCACGGCTACCCTGCAACAGAACCTCAATGCCACCCGAGACATTGTGCGTCAAACCTATGCCCTGAGCGCCATTGGCAACCAGACCGAGATTGACTCTGTTTTTAAAATCACTGACGAAAAAGGCACCATTGTTATTCCTGCAACTTACGAGGGAGGAATCATGTTGCACAAGACCATCAGCAACTCCCGCGGGCTTTTCGAGATCTGGTCATTTGGCCTAGAATACAGTACCACCCAATGGACCAAATACCGCTACTATGGTCAGCCCGATGCTTTGCGCAATTCTTGGATGCTGCGTTTGGGTGGACAATTCAGCCCCAATCCCCAAACCGGGACCAATTATTTGAGTTCTGTCAATTACCGTTTTGGTGTCAACATCGGCCAAGATTATATTGACGCCGATGGCAATGGCCTGCGGACCCGCTCTATTAGTTTTGGTGCAGGATTGCCCATTCGCCGCTGGCGCTCTTATGAAACCCAGTACACGGTAGTACAAATGGCTTTCCAATATGGTAAAAGAGGATCTTCGGTCAACAACATCACCGAAAACTTTTTGCAAGTCAATTTTGGGGTTAGCTTGAACGACAAATGGTTCATCAAGCGCCGATACGATTAACCGCACCCATGCGATTTTTTAGCACCCCCATATTATTCAAAGCAGTTCTCTTCGGAAGCTGCTTTTTTTGGTGTTCCTGCGAGAACGATGTGGCCGAAGTCCAGGCCCTGGGCAAACGCACACCAGGGGTGGATGAGGGCCGACAGATAGTGAGTTATTTGAGCATGGGGGGAACCCTCAAAGCCAGGCTAAATGCGCCTTTGATGCTGCGCTACCAAGGCGACTCGGCCCTTAAAACAGAATTTCCGCAAGGGCTTTTTGTAGAGTTTTTCAACGACAGCATCAAGTTAGAAAGCACGCTACAGGCGCGTTATGGCAAATACTTGGAAGCCGAAAACAAAGTCTATTTGCGCGACAGCGTGGTAGTGGTTCGCTTAAATGGCGATACCCTGCGCACGGCTGAATTGTTCTGGGACCAAAACCAGCAATTGTTTTACACCAACAAGTTCACTACTATTATTCAAAAAGAGCCCCGGCAAACCTTGTATGCCTACAAAGGGTTTCGCTCCACCCAGGATTTGGGCCGCATCACGTATTATGAGCTGAAACAAGGCAGTTACATCATCCTGCCCGATTCTACCCTGCCCGCTCAACAATAAGGGCCTTGGTGGGTTATCTTTGTCTAAACACATCTTATGGAATACAGAAGAATGGGCAGAACCGGCCTGCAATTGAGTGTCCTCAGCTTTGGCAGCTGGGTCACTTTCCACAAACAAATTGAAGACAGCATGGCCGACACCCTCATGGGCATGGCTTATGACCAAGGAGTCAATTTTTTTGACAATGCCGAAGTGTATGCTTTGGGCGAGAGCGAGAAAATGATGGGAAGGGTACTCAGTGCCAAGAAATGGGACCGTACTTCTTACACCCTGTCTTCTAAAGCCTATTTTGGCTGGCGCGGAAAAGCCAACCTGCCCAACCAAACAGGTTTGAGCAGAAAGCATTTGACCGAAGCTTGTCACGAGGCTTTGCAGCGCTTGCA
>RDYY01000129.1 GCA_004293505.1 Sphingobacteriia bacterium
AGCACCCGTGGGCAAAGTGAAAGTCTATTACAAAAAGCCCAACCGATTTAAACTAGAACGAAACGGTGGCATATCCATTCTGCCCAAGGGAGGTGTTTCAGTAAACCTCAGCAGCATGTTGACCACGGATGGTTTTTTGGCCTTGGATGCCGGTACCTTGAATGTGGGCGGACAAAACCTGCGCATCATCAAGTTGTTGCCTGAAAAAGAAAACACTGATATTGTCTTGTCTACGCTATATGTAGATGAAGCCCAATTGCTGATCCGCAAAACCACAACCACCACCCGTGAAAACGGCACCTACGAAATGGAATTGGTGTATGGGAAGGAGGCGGCTTTGGGCCTGCCCAGCAAAGTGGTGTTCAGCTTCAATGCCAAAGACTACAAATTGCCCAAGGGCATTACCCTTGAATTTGACGATGGGGATGCAGCCGCGAAGGAAAAAATGCGCGGCAAAAAAGGCAGGGTGGAGATCAGTTATTCCACCTACCGGGTCAACCAAGGCATTGCCGATGCCATTTTTCGTTAGGTTATTTGGTAGCAGTGCAGTAATTTCCTTCAAATCTTTTATTGATGGAAAAGCTCACTTCCCTTTTGCCTAAGTTGGAAAACTGGTTTTTTACTTTTGGCCCCAAATTATTGGCTGCCCTCCTTGTTTTTGTTGTAGGCCTAACCTTGATCAATTGGTTGTCCCGCTTGATCAGCAAAACCATGGGCCGCAGAAACGTAGAAGCCAGCCTGCAAACTTTTTTGGCCAGCTTGGTATCTGTTGGCTTGAAAATTCTATTGTTGATTACCGTGGCCGGTATGTTAGGTATTGAAACCACTTCTTTTGTGGCCATCATTGGTGCATTGGGCTTGGCTGTAGGCTTGGCTTTGCAAGGCTCCTTGGCCAATTTTGCTGGTGGCGTTTTGATCCTGGTTTTCAAACCCTTTAAACTGGGTGATTTGATTGAATCAGGTGGGCAAAAGGGCTTGGTAAAAGAGATACAAATTTTCAATACCATCCTCTTAACGGGTGACCACAAAACCATTATCCTGGCCAATGGCGCTGTCAGCAACGGCACCATCATCAATCACACCAAAATGGGAAGTTTAAGGGTTGACATTGACTTGCCCGTGGCTGGTGACCAAGACATCGCTGCCATCAAAGCGCTTTGCATAGAAACGGTGACGGCTAACCCCAAGGTGCTGGTAGACCCTGCCCCAGCTTGTTTTGTGGGTAAACTGGCCGATGGGGGCGCGGTTGTCATTGCCATTCGCGTCTTTACGGAACCAGCACTAACCGCAGATGTTTACCCCGAATTATTGGAATCCCTCAAAGCCAATTTTGACAAAGCAGGCATCCGTGGGCCCCTGCCTACTTCAAGGGTAATTGCTGGTTAAATCAAAAAGGTTCTATCTCCCATTGGCGGGTGAAGACAGATCCAGGCGCACATTTTTCTATCCCTTCTTTCTGGGAAAATTCGCCTGTGGTATCTATGCTGTCAGCTATACCACACCAGGGTTCCAGGCAAACAAAGGGCGCGTCTTTGGCGCTCCAAATGCCAAAAAAGGGAAATTCGTTAAAGCGAAAGTGGAACCCTTTCTCTTGGGTCCGGTGACGCAGGGTAATGGTATCTGAAACCAGGGTTTTAAACACCAAAGCATCGCCATAAAACAAAGGTTTTGACAAAGGAATACAACTGCTGCTGCCTGCTGTATTCCAGGTAAATGTTTGCGGCGAGGTCAAGAGCAAACCTTCTGGTGACAAGGGCCAAATGGGTGCCTGTTCGGTGTGGCTGAATTGTAATTGGTAATCTTGAAATGCGTCACCATCTTGTAAGGGCACCCGAAAAGCAGGATGCGCCCCAATGGAAAAATACAGATCGGCATTTCCTGGGTTTTGCACTTCATAGCTGCAAACCAACTTGTTGTCCACCAGCGTGTAGCGAAGCTTCAATGAAAAATCAAATGGGTAGCGGGCCAAGGTTTCAGCATCTTGCGTGAGCCCAAAAACCAACTCCGTTTTGGTGGCTTCCAACAAGGTAAATTTTTTCTCTCTGGCAAATCCATGTCGGTTTAAGCTATAGGTAGAGCCCTTGCATTGGTATTGGTTGTTTTTCAATCCGCCCACAATGGGGAACAATACGGGACTTTTCTTTCCCCAAAAAGCAGGGTCGCCTGACCACATGTATTCTTGGTCTTTGGACAACAAAACAAGGCTTTGCAATTCGGCCCCCATTTCGCTCACACTTATTTGCAGGTGGCCGTTGTTCAACTGGTGTAACATCTCTTATCCGTTTTCGCTTTCTTCAATTCTTTCGTCTACGGCATTGGCCAACATCCTGGCGCTTACTTTGCGCAAAGGGTTTTTGAACCGATCGGCATGGCCGCTGCGGTGTTGCAAAATGTCCAAACAAGTAAAAAGGGCTGCTTGCAGGGAAAGGTGATCGGCTTTTCCTTTGCCAGCAATATCAAATGCAGTGCCATGGTCAGGACTGGTTCGTACAGCGGGTAATCCAGCAGTATAGTTAACGCCTTCTCCCATCACCAAAGATTTAAAAGGAATCAAACCCTGGTCGTGGTAAAGGGCCAAAGTGGCGTCAAACCTTTCGTGTTGTCCCCGGGCAAAAAAAGCATCTGCCGGGTAGGGGCCAAATACCATCATGTTTCTTTTGGCTTCTTTGATGGCGGGTTGAATGATGTTTTTTTCTTCTTCACCAATTAATCCCTCATCTCCAGCGTGCGGGTTCAGTCCCAACACGGCAATGCGGGGTTTGTCAATGCCAAAGTCTTTTTGCAAGCTCTTGTGGATGACTTGTAATTTTTTTAAAATGGCTTCTTGCGTCACTTGTGCGGCTACTTCACCTACGGGTATGTGTTCGCTCAACAAGGCCACTCGCATGTTTTCACCTACCATCAACATGGCCAATTCTCCGCCCCCAAAAAACGCCTTCAAATAAGGGGTGTGACCACTGTAAGGGAAGGCTTCAGATTGGATGTTTTTCTTGTGGATTGGGGCTGTCACCAAACCGTGAATACTACCAGCTTTCAAAGCTTCTGTTGCTGCCGCCAAAGAGAGATAAGCATATTGGCCACCTGTTTCGTTCAGTACGCCAGGGGTAATGGCCACTTCTTCTTCCCATACATTCACCACATTGACCTGCTTGGGATTTAACCGGCTCAAGTCTTTTTGGCTGCTGTAATTAAAATTGGCTTCGGGCAGGCTTTTGCGGTAAAAGTTCATGGCTTTTACATTGGCAAAAATGACGGGGGTACAAAAATCCAAGATGCGTTGGTCGCTCAAGGTTTTTAAAATGATTTCCATGCCTATACCGTTCAAATCACCACAACTGAACCCAATCACCGGTTTTTGCCCCTCTTGTGCCATCTGCTTTCTGTTTAGGAGGCTAAAATACTACATTTGCAGCCATGCAGTACACGCTGAAAAAGTCACTGGGCCAACACTTTTTGCAAGATGATGCCATTTGTCAGCGCATTGTAGCAGCGCTTTCCCCTTTATCTGCTCCAGCTCTTTTAGAAGTAGGGCCCGGGGCTGGGGCCATCACGCGCTATTTGCACCGCTTGACCCAATATGATTTTAAAGCAGCCGAGTTGGACCGGGAAAAGATTGACTATTTGCACCAAAACTATCCCTCCTTAAAAGACAAGATTTGGGAAGGTGATTTTTTGGACATGCCCCTGTGGGTAATTTTCCCTATAATATTTCCACCCAAATTGTATTCAAATTATTGCAATGGAAAAACCAAGTACCCTTTGCCCTGGGCATGTTTCAAAAAGAAGTAGCAGAAAGAATTGCGTCGGGCCCAGGTTCCAAAGCCTATGGCATTTTGA
>RDYY01000137.1 GCA_004293505.1 Sphingobacteriia bacterium
CCCATTGCCTTGATTGGTTTTACCGTCATTACCGATGAGGAAGAAGTTTTGGGCCCAGTAGAAGAAGTGATTGAGCAGCCCCACCAAGTGTTGTTGCGCATCAATTGGGAGGGTCGAGAAGCCTTGATTCCCTTGCATGCAGAAACCTTGGACACCATTGACCAAGCTGCCAAAGAAATTCATGTGGTCTTGCCCGATGGCTTATTGGACATCTATCGCTAAGCCAAAGAAAAGCCGTAGATTTCCTTTCCTCATTTTTCATGTCTGCCCCCCAACGATATGTTGCCCACTTAGACCTGGACTCTTTTTTTGTCTCAGTGGCCCTGCTCAACAATCCCGACCTCAAGGGTTTACCCGTGATTGTGGGCGGCAGCAAAGAGCGGGGAGTGGTCACCACTTGTAGTTACGAAGCCAGGGCTTTTGGGGTGCGCAGCGCCATGCCCATGCAAAAAGCCATGCAATTGTGTCCCCAGGCCATTTTGGTGCAAGGCACGCGGGGTGAATACAGCCGCTATTCTCGTTGGGTGACCGATATCATTGCCGCCCAAGCCCCTTTGTTTGAAAAAGCATCCATTGACGAATTTTACATTGACTTGACAGGGATGGACAAATTTTTTGATCCCTTGCAATGGACCATGAACTTGCGCAGTCGCATCCAAACCGAAACAGGTTTGCCCATTTCCTTTGGAATGGCCAGCAACAAATTGGTGGCCAAGATTGCTACCGACCAAGCCAAGCCCAATGGATATTTATATGTTCCGCCCGGACAAGAAAAATCTTTTTTGGCACCCCTGTCGGTCAAGACATTTGGGGGTGTGGGGGAACAGACTTTTTTGAAGTTGCAAGCCATGGGCATTCAAACCATTCAGCAAGTGAGCGATACCCCCCTGGCCATTTTAGAAAAACATTTGGGCAAACAAGGTCCTGAACTTTGGCGCAAAGCCCAAGGCATCAGCGAATCACCTGTTGCACCCTATCATGTGGCCAAGTCGGTCTCAGCAGAAACCACTTTTGAGCAAGCCAGCGCCGATCCCCTTTTCTTGCAAGAACAATTGGTGCGCCTTTTGGAAAAAGCCGCTTTTGAATTGCGCAAAGACAAACAATTGGCGGGCTGTGTGGCCGTTAAAATTCGCTATACCAATTTTGATACCCAAACCAAGCAGGTCAGCATGGATTATACCCGGCGGGATGATGAGATACTGCCGCTGGCCCAGGATTTGTTACACAGTTTGCACCAACCCGGAAAGCCTTTGCGCCTCTTGGGCATTCGATTGAGCGAACTGACCCACCACGTGGTGCAAGCCAGTTTATTTGATGAAGGCAAGAAAAAAGATGCTTTGTATGCCGCCGTGGATGCGGTCAAAAACAAATACGGCAAACAAGCCCTGCAAAAGGCAAGAACCCTGCCCAAAAAATAGTCTACTAATTTAGTAGGAAATACATATCTTCGTCCTCAAAATAAGTAAAAATGGGATTGAGACTAGGAGATACCGCGCCAGATTTTGCAGCAGAGACTACCCAGGGCCCCATTCAATTTCACGAATGGTTGGGGAAGGGCTGGGGCATTTTGTTTTCGCACCCAGCCGATTTTACACCCGTGTGCACCACTGAATTGGGTAAAACCGCCGCTTTAAAAGCCGAGTTTGACCAAAGAGGGGTAAAAGTATTGGCCTTGAGTGTTGATGCGTTGGACAGCCACCAAAAATGGGTAGGAGACATCAATGAAACCCAAGGGGTAGAAGTGGATTTTCCCATTGTGGCAGATCCCACCCGGGCCATTGCCTTGGCTTATGACATGATTCACCCTGAAGCTTCTGAAAAATTCACCGTGCGGTCTTTGTTCATCATTGGTCCGGACAAAAAAATAAAATTGACCCTCACTTATCCTGCTTCAACTGGGAGAAATTTCCAAGAAGTCTTGCGGGTGATAGATTCCTTGCAATTGACGGCCCAATACAGTGTGGCCACGCCGGCTGATTGGAAAAATGGAGAGGACGTGATAGTCGTGCCGGCCATTACAACAGAGGAAGCGCGGGAAAAATTTCCCAAAGGACTCCAGGTTGTAAAACCCTATTTGCGTTATACCCCCCAACCCAATTTGGCAGATTAAGCAAACAAGAGAAACTTGGTTTTTGGTGGTAGGATCCCGTGTGGCACGGGGTCCTTTTTATTTGGGCAAAATGTTCCAAAACAAGAGCACCACTCTTCTGCGTTCGTCGTCTGTTTTGTAATCGGTGATTTTTTTACTGGGGTATTCTTCACCCTTTCCCAATTCAATGAAGACAAAATCTATGTCTTTGATGGATTTGAATTGTGGAATTTTCTGGTCCAAGGAAAATTCCATGAGGTCCCCTATGTTGATGGCACGCAGCTCGGAGAGCTTTTGGTTCATTTTTTCTTTGGGCGCATTGGGGTCTTTCAGCAATTGTACCAATGTAGTCGCAATTTCACTTTCAGGTGAAAAGCCAGAGCCATCGGCAAAACCCAAAATGACCAAAGTGGCTTTTTTGTCTACATCGGCATAACGGTTGTAAAATTTAACCAAGGAGTCAATCAGCGGGGCAAAAGCTTCTTGGGCAATGCTTTTTTTGTCTTCTGGAATTTCATATTTGCCTGGACCAAAAAAAGCTGCCAAGTCAAACATGTGTTGTTGGTTCACAATCACATCCAGTGCTTCATTGATCATGGTAAAACGTCGCAAGCGATAATTTTGCCCCGTTTTATACCTTTCCATGAAAGCAATGGATGAATCAAGTTGTGTTTTGTTGCGGCGATAGTCCTTGCCAGATGCTGTTCCTTTGTCGTCCACAAATTGCACAGCTTTGTTGAAGCTGTCCAAATCGGCAGCGTAACGGGCAATTTTGTTGTTGATGGAATCGGCAATGTTTTGGTCAATGACTTCGGCTTTGAGGCGATCATCTACTTTTTGCCGCGTATCGTTTACTGTTTTTTGGTCGGCTGCCTGAATGGTTTTGGCAGCCTCTACTTGTTGTTGAAACTGGGCTCTTTTACCACTGTAACAAGCAGTCAAGAGCAGCATACAAGCCATCCCATACCAAGTTGTGATCGATATTTTCATGTTAGTTTAATTTAGGGGAAGCACCAATGGCAAAATCGGTGGTTTTTTGATTTGGTTTTTTGGGCCGCGTCCTGCCCAACAAGATAATTTTTTTCTCCGTTCCCAATGGTTTCAAGGCAAGCTTACCTGGGTTGGTATTGTCTGGTTGTTGACCAGCAAAGACGGTCAAGAATTGTTTTTTCTCTCCTGTTGAAAAGTTCATGCGCAGGTTGGGGGATTCGGTCATTCCCCATGTTCGCCAATAGACCCCAGATTGGGGTTGAAAAAATGGCCAAACCAAATACAATAAAATAATGGCACCCATTAGCCAAAGCCAATGCAAAGGATCTCCTGTATGGCGCTTCAGCTTCATAATCCCTTCTCCCGGATGGCCGTTAATTCTGCCATGATTTTTTCTTTGGCGCTGGTGACCCTTTGGCCCCATGCCATTATTTCTTCCCATTGGGGAGGAGATTGCCTAAACTTTTCCATGTTGCGAAGCGGTTCAATCAAAGGGGAGCTGGCATGGATGGTACCCACGGTTGTTTTTAAATTGTGGGCCAATGACAACACTTGTGTTAAGTTTTTTTCTGCCAACGCTTTTTCAAATTTTTCCAATTCAAGGGGGAACTGGGTTTGGAATTCCTGTAAGAAAGCCAAGATGATCTCGGGTTCGTCCCCAAACATTTTTTTCAAGCTGTTGACGTCAACATAGATGGGTGTTGTCATGGTAGTGGGGGTATTGGGGGCTGGAACAAATTCGTTGAAGACGGCCAGAAGTTCTTGCTCGCGAAGGGGTTTGGAGAGGTATCCATTCATGCCATGGACAAAGCATTTGTCCTTTTCAATGGGTAATGTGTGTGCTGTCATGGCCACAATGGGGACTTGGCTACCCAATTTTTTCCGGATGTGATCAGCTACACCATAACCATCCAAGAGGGGCATTTGAATGTCAATCAATACCAAATCATAAGGCTGGTTTTGGAACCTTGAAATGGCTTCTTGTCCATCTTTGGCCACATCAAATTGCAACCCTAATTTCTGAAACAAATAAGTGACAAACATTTGGTTCATGCGGTTGTCTTCCGCTACCAAAATCCTGGCCTTTCGGTTATAGCTTCCCCCATGCTGTGACACCATTTTGTGGGTTTCCTGGTTGGCATCAACCTGGTAAATGGTATAGGGAAGGATGACCGAAAATTGGGAGCCTTGGTTAACAGTACTCTCAACTTGAACATAACCGTTTTGCAAAGCAGCCAATTGTTTAACGATGGCCAAACCCAGGCCGGTGCCGCCAAATTTTCTGGTGGTGGCGGCATCTGCTTGTTCAAAGCGTTCAAAAATGGATTCTAATTTATGGGCTGGGATACCAATGCCACTGTCTTTTACCTCAAACCGAACATAGACCTCGTCTTCACTGGATTTTTCTTTTTTTACCCGCAAGGAAATTCGCCCACCCGCTTCTGTAAATTTGATGGCATTCGAAACCAAATTGGTCAGGATCTGTTTCAAGCGGTTGTCATCGCCAGTTAAGTTTTGGGGCAGGTCTTCGTCTACCGTTACGGTAAAATGAAGGTCCTTTTCCTTGATTTGGACTTGGAACATCAATTCAATGAAGTGGACCACGTTGGACAATACAAAAGGCACTTTGGAAATGGGCATTTTGCCCGCTTCTAATTTGGAAAAATCCAAGATGTCGTTGATGATATAGAGCAGGTTTTCTCCCGAGGTTCTGATGAAGCGGACGTATTCTTCTTGTTCTGCATTCAGTGGGGTTTCTGCTGCCAATTGACTGAATCCAATGATGGAGTTTAAGGGTGTCCGGATTTCATGGCTCATGTTGGCCAAGAACTGTTCTTTGATTCTTCCTGCGTGGTCGGCTTTTTGCCGGGCTTGCTCCAAGTCAACAATCAGTTCATGGTTGCGCCGCAAAAATTGTAAACCAAAACTAGCAGCCAACAAAATAACCACCAAGGCAAAAATGGTCAACAAACGACTGATCAACAAAACCTGGCTGGAAACAGCGGTGTTCTGAACAATGGTTTCTCGCAAAGTAAATTCAGCTGCAGACTGAAGGTCCGAAGCTGCCCCATAAATGCTGTCAATCAATTCCCTTGACTGTTGTCCTTCTAAAAGGGCCAAACCACTGGGGTTGTTGGGGTTTAAAGTGGTTTTGGACAAAGTGATTTTTCGGCTCACCAATTGGTTCAGTTGGGTGGCCAGGTTTTTGTTGTTCAGTCCAGCAATCAATTGCCGCAAAGCAGCATTTTGTTTTTCCAAAACCTGCACCGTATCCAAGATTCTTCTTTGTTCTTTGGGGTCATTGGAGAGCAAGGCTTTTTTGCTTTCTGATTCAATGAAATAAACATTGTTGATGATTTCTTGCAAACCATTGTTGACTTGAAAAGTCTTGACGGCCAACTCGTTGCCACTCTGTAAGGCACGGATGCTCTTGTCTGAACGGGATTGAACAAAAAACAAGACCACCATCAAGACCACCGATAAAATCAAGATAAAAAAAGTAGGCTTGTTGTGGGTACTGCTAACCTGCGCTGACATGCAACGAAGATACTAAGGCTTGGCCCATTTTTCCAGCTGTTGTAGACTGGCCCGCAAGTCTTTGGGCAAAGGGGCTTCCACAACAAAGGATTCGCCTTGATAGCTAAAACAAAGCCGATGGGCATGCAAGGCCAGTCGGTTCAACAAGGGGGTTTCGGCTTCGGCTGAATGGTTGAGTTTGAAATTCTTTTTGAGGCTGGACAAGAGCAGGGGTTGCCCATCGCCATACAAAGGGTCAGCCACAATGGGGTGGCCCAAATACTGCAGGTGCACGCGGATTTGGTGCATGCGTCCGGTATGGATTTGTAGGGCCAGCCAACTGTACTGGGAGAAAGTTTTCAATGTGGTGTATTCGGTCAGCGAGGCCTTGCCTTGTGCATGGGTCATCATTTTGGTGACCTTGCCAGGGTGTTCTTTCAAGGGAACATCAATTTGCCCAGTTGGGTGCAAGATTTTCCCTTTCACCAAGCCCAAATAATGTTTCTCTATGTCGCGGCTTTCCCACAAAGCACACAAAGCTTGGTGGGCTGCTGGGTGGCGGGCAAACACCAGTACCCCACTGGTGTCTTTGTCCAAGCGGTGAACCGTGAATACTTTGCCCAAAGCTTGGTCCAACAATGATTTCATAGAGGGCGCATTGCCTTCGCGGTCAGGAATGCTCAACAGCCCAGAGGGTTTGTTCACGGCCAACCAATCATCACATTGGTACAACACATCAATCGCCATGGTGGGGGCTTTGGGGTTTTTTGCGGACAAATCCCTTGTTCATGTGTTTGAGCAGGCGCACTTCTTTTTCTTGCAGAAAGCGCCACTTGCCCCTTTCCACATTTTTTTTGGTGAGGTTGGCAAACAACACCCGGTCCAAGGCTTTTACTTCGTAGCCAAAATGTTCAAAAATGCGGCGCACAATGCGGTTTTTGCCGCTGTGGATTTCAATGCCAATCACATTTTTGCTTTGGCCATCTACATAGCCCACGGCATCGGCTTTCACAAATCCATCTTCTAAGGTGATGCCTGCCAGGATCTGTTCCAAATGGTTTTTGGACACAGCAGTTTCCAAAGTAATCTCATACACTTTGCGCACTTCGTAGGAGGGGTGAGACAATTGCTGGGTCAATTCACCATCATTGGTTAAAATAAGCACCCCTGTTGTGTTGCGATCCAATCGGCCAATGGGAAAAACCCTTTCAGGTGTAGCAGCCCGTACCAAGTCCACCACGGTTTTGCGGCCTTGGGGGTCGGAAGCGGTAGTGATGAAATCCTTGGGTTTGTTCAATAAAATGTATACCGCATTTCTTTGCAAGAAAACGGCTTTGCCTTTTACTTTCACTTTGTCTTTGGCCGATACTTTATAGCCTGGCTCATACACAATGTCTCCGTTAACGGTAACCTTTCCAGTCTTGACCAATTCGGCCGCTTCGCGTCGGGCACAGACCCCTGCATGGGCAATGAATTTGTTCAAGGGCATTTGTTCGGCCAATGCTTTTTCGGCCTTGGGCGCCGTCATTTCTCCAGCGGCTGTTGTTGTGGACCGGCCATTGGGTTTTCCCGTAAATTTTTTTTCTTTTCCAGCAAAAGCTTTCTCTTTTGCACCAGCAGGAGCTGTGGTTTTTTTGTCGGAGAATTTGTTTTTTTCAGTCGCAGATGGGGGGGGCAATTTTCCCTTGCCAACAGGGGCGGGGCGAGTGGGTTCCAAGGGCACCAAACCCCGGGCTTTGTCTTTTTTCAATTGGCGCATGGCTTCTCCCGCAGCGCGGGCCTCGGCCTTGACTTTGCGCTTCTCTTGGCGCATGGCTTCCTTGATGGCTGCCCCCTTTTTCTTGTTGGCAAACTGTTGGAAATTGTCTGTTCTTTTTTTCATGGTTGGGGGTTAAAGGGCGGCGCCCGCTTTGTTGGCCAATTGGCCACAAGCAGCATCAATGTCTTTGCCCCGGCTGCGGCGCAAACGGGCATTTACTTTGTTGGCCGCCAAGATGTCCATGAAGCGTTGTACCTCGGCTTCATCGGGCTTGGTGAATTGAAAGGCATCAATGCTGTTGTATTCAATGATGTTGACCAGGTCGGCTGGCACTTGCCTGAATACCCGGGTCAATTCTTCGGCATCTTTGGCCGAGTCGTTCAGGTTCTTGAACAAGATGTATTCCAACGTGATTTCATTGCCCGTTTTTTGGTAGAAATAATTCAGGGCTTCTACCAAGACCTTGATGTTGTTGGTTTCGTTGATGGGCATGATGGTATTGCGCTTGGCGTCATTGGCTGCGTGCAAAGACAGGGCCAATTTAAAGCGCACCTGGTCTTCGCCCAATTTGCGAATTTGTTTGGCCACACCAGCAGTGGAAACCGTGATGCGGCGGGGACTCATGTGCAAACCTTCAGGAGAAGAAATTTTTTCAATGGCTTTCAACACATTGCTGTAATTCAACAGAGGCTCTCCCATGCCCATGAAAACAATATTGGTCAGCTTTTGCTCAAAACTGGCTTCGCTTTGTTGATTGATCAAGACCACTTGGTCCACGATCTCATCAAAATGCAGATTGCGTTTGCGCTCCATGTAGCCGGTTGCACAAAACTTACAGCTCAAGCTGCAACCAATTTGAGAAGAAACGCAAGCGGTTTTACGGTCTTCGGTGGGGATCAAGACCCCCTCGATCAAATGTCCTTCAACTGTTTTAAACCGGCTTTTGACCGTGCCATCGGCACTGAACTGAGTAGCATCGGTGGTGAGGGCAGGCAGGCTGAATTGACTGGCCAAGGTTTCCCGCAGGGATTTGGGCAGGTTGCTCATGTCTTCAAAACGATGGGCATGTTTTTGCCACAGCCATTCTTGCACCTGTTGCGCCCGAAAGGCTTTTTCTCCCAGTTGGGAAAAAAACGACCGCAGGTCTTCTGGGGACTGGTGGCGAATGTTGGGAAGCGGGGTCTGCATCCAGCAAAGATAGCCCAAAGTGCTATCTTGCGGCCCTTCAAGCCTTTTCTATGTCTTCAGCCTGTTATGTGATTGATGCCGTGCGTACCCCCATTGGGCGATATGGCGGCCGGCTCAGCAGTATTCGCCCCGACGATTTGCTGGCCCATGTGTTTCGTTCCTTGTTGCTGCGCAACCCCCAAATAGACCCGGCCGCCATTGAAGACGTGGTGGCGGGTGCGGCCAACCAAGCAGGAGAGGACAACCGCAACGTGGCCCGCATGGCCGCTTTGCTGGCTGGTTTGCCCGTAACGGTCGGGGGTAATACCGTCAATCGCTTGTGTGCCAGTGGCCTCCAAGCCATCATGGATGCGGCCCGCGCCATTCAGTGCGGAGAAGGTTTGTTCTATCTGGCCGGCGGCGTAGAGAGCATGACCCGGGCCCCTTTTGTTACGGCCAAACCCGAAGGCGCTTGGCAGCGCAAACAAGAAACCTTTGATACCACCATCGGTTGGCGCTTTACCAATCCAGCTCTGGCGGCCCTTTACCATCCTTACAGCATGGGCGAAACTGCAGAAAACGTGGCCCGTCAATGGAAGATCAGCAGAGAAGCCCAAGACCAATTTGCTTTTCAGTCCCAACAGAAATACCAAGCCGCCCTGGCCCAAAACAAATGGGAAGACGAAATAGTGGCCATTGAAATGATCCAAGACCGCCTCATTACTTGGTTCAACCAAGACGAACATCCCCGGGCCAGCAGCTTGGAAAAACTGGCTGCCCTGAAACCTGCTTTTGCCAAAGACGGAACGGTGACCGCAGGCAATTCTTCTGGCATCAACGATGGGGCTGCTGCGCTCTTGTTGGCCAGTGAAGAAGCCGTGCAACAGTTTGGCCTTAACCCCTTGGCGCGCATCGTTTCCATGGGTGTGGCCGGCGTTGACCCTGCCATCATGGGCATCGGCCCCGTCCCTGCTTCCCAAAAAGCCTTGCAGCGAGCGGGTTGGCAGGCCCAAGACCTATCGGCCATTGAATTGAACGAAGCATTTGCGGCCCAGAGCCTGGCTTGTGTGCAAGACCTGGCTTTGGATTCCAACAAAGTAAACGTCAATGGTGGCGCCATTGCATTGGGGCATCCCTTGGGTTGCAGTGGGGCACGCATTTCGGCTACGCTTTTACATGAATTGCACCGCCAAGGTGGTGGCAAGGGATTGGCCACCATGTGCGTGGGCGTTGGACAAGGGGCTGCCATGGCGTATGAAGTGTTCTAAATTTTTTGCTTCCTGCTTTGGCCTTGTTGATTTTCGCAGTAATTTAACCACATGAAAAAAATCCTCTTCTTTTTTGCTCTGGCCATTGGCCTTTCCCTGGGCGCAGCTGCCCAAGCCGATACCACTTTGAACGCTTACTTGGGCAAGTACAAATTCCCTGAAGGATCTGTGGTTTCCGAAGTAGTGGTTGCCTTGGAAGCAGGGGGGCTGACGATGGGTTCCTCCGCAGGCACCTCCACTTTGGTAAAAGTAGAAACCGACGTGTTCACCATTACCCAATTCCAGGGAACGGCAACCTTTAAAAGAGACGAGAACAAAAAAGTAGTAGGCGTAACCATCAATGCCATGGGCTATTTGCTGGAAGGCACCCGTTCGGAAGGCTTAGCGGGATGGGTTTTCCGCCCGCTGTTGAAAAAATAACAAGAGGTCTTCCAG
Source organism: Sphingobacteriia bacterium (assembly GCA_004293505.1). Taxonomy (GTDB): domain Bacteria; phylum Bacteroidota; class Bacteroidia; order Chitinophagales; family Chitinophagaceae; genus Sediminibacterium. The sequence goes on from RDYY01000137.1 coordinate 10,226, forward strand.
TCCCATGTTGGACTGGCTTCCTTGTGAAAGGTTTTTCAACACAATTTTTCCTGCAGCCAATTCATCCGAGCCCAAGATGGCCACAAAAGGAATCTGTTTTTTCTCGGCGTAGCGGAATTGTTTGTCAAATTTTTGCTGCTCGTGAAAGAGCTCGGTGGCAATGCCCGCTGCCCGCAAAGTTTGCATCCAACGAAAAGCTTCCGCCGCTTCTTTTTGGCCCAGGTGAAAGAACAACAATTGGGTGGTCTCTGCCAAAGTGGTGGGAAACAGCGCCAATTCTTCCATCACGTCGTATATGCGGTCCACGCCAAAGCTAATGCCCACGCCCGGTAAATTGGGTACGCCAAACAGACCCGTCAGGTCATCGTATCGGCCCCCGCCCCCAATGCTGCCCATTTGTACCCCCTGGGCCTTCACTTCAAAGATGGTTCCGGTATAATAATTCAGTCCTCGGGCCAACGTAAAATCCAATTCCACTGTGGTGTTTCCCCAAAAGGGTTGGGCTTGGGCCAAAATGGTTTCCAATTCGGCCAAACCCGTTTCTGCTTGGGCCTCGCTGCCCAAGAGGGCCCGCATGGCCGTTGCTTTTTGGGCATTGTTGCCCGAGATGGACAAATAAGTCTTGATTTTTTCAATGGCGGCAGCGGGTAGTCCTTTGTTCTCTAATTCCGCCGCTACTTTTTCCCAACCTATTTTGTCTAATTTGTCAATGGCCACGCTAATGGGCACCATCCATTCTGGGCCACCACAGGTTTGGGCCAAAGCGGCCAAAACCTTTCTGTTGTTGAGTTTCAGGGTAATGGGCAATTGCAGGGCTTGGAACACAGCCGCGTACAACAACACCAACTCGGTTTCATTTTGCAAGGAAGAACTGCCTACAATGTCGGCATCACATTGGTAAAATTCGCGGTAGCGTCCTTTTTGGGGCCGATCGGCGCGCCAAACGGGTTGCACCTGGTAGCGCTTAAAGGGAAAGGTCAATTGGCCATGGTTCATGGCCACATAGCGGGCAAAGGGGATGGTGAGGTCATAGCGCAAAGCCCTTTCGGTTAGGTCCTTGCTGCTCTTGCCAGCCAAGACGTTTTCCAAAGCTGCTCGGCTGCGATCGGCCTTGTCGGGGTTGGCCAAACCATTGTTGAGGATTTTGAAAATCAATTGATCGCCTTCTTCGCCGTACTTGCCCATCAGGGTCTCCAGGTTTTCCATGGCAGGGGTTTCTAAGGGTTGGAACCCATAGGTTTCAAAGACACGGCGTATGGTTTGAAAAATATATTGTCTGCGTTGGACCACAGTGGCCGAAAAATCGCGGGTGCCTTGTGGTAAACCGGGTTTGGACATGGGAAAAATTTTGGCGTCAAGCATGCGGGCAAAGATAGTTGTTCGCAGCGGGAGAGACAGCAGCGGGGAGATGGCTTATGGAATTTTGTTTGGGCTGGCATCTCAGATAAAAAAATGGCTACATTGCGTTTCCTCACCCCCGAAGAAATGGAGAATCCCTACCGACAGAGAAGCCAAGAGAAATTCCTCACCCTGCGCCGGGTTTATGACCTGACCATGGCGATCTTGATCCTGGCGGTGGCCTTGGCGCTGGTTTTTTTGGACCGCATTGCCGCCAACCTGACGTTTACGGCCGAACCCCTGTACCGCTACGGTTTTGCCGGTGTGTGTTTTATGTATGGCTTGTTTCGGTTGTACCGGGGCATCAAGAATCCTTATTGAGCATGAAGGCAGTGAAGCAAGCTTTTTTGTGGGCAATGTGTTGCGGTGCTTGGTCTTGTACCAGTCCTGTGGATCCGGCATCCCTGCCCGACAGTCCCACACAAGGCAAAATCCACATCAGTGTAGACGAAACGTATAAACCCGTAATCGAGGAGCAATTGGCCGTGCACCATGCCAGTTTTCCGCAAACCACCATTGTGGCGGAATACAAACCGGAGGCCGATTGTTTTCGGGACTTGCAACAAGACAGCACCCGGATGATCATCGTTGGTAGAGGTTTAACGGAAAAAGAAGCGGATTTTTACAAAAGCTCTTTATCTTACAAGCCCCAATATGGCGTGCTGGCCTACGATGCAGTGGCCCTGGTGGTCAACAAAGAAGCACCAGACAGCATATTTACTTTTGATAGGGTGCGCGATATATTGAGTGGAAAAGACAAGACAACAGCTGTCATGGATGGGCGCAGTGCCACCAGTACGGTGCGCTTTTTACAGGACAGTGTCTTGAAAGGAAGTTCTTTCGGGAAAAATGTAGTAGCAGTAGACAACAGCGAAGCGGTATTGGATGTGGTGTCTCGCCGCAAAGACCTGATTGGTTTTGTGGGATTCAGTTGGATTGGAGACGCCTATGATCCTGGGCAAAGGGCTTTGCTGAACAAGCTGCGCCTGGCCATGGTAGAATGCACGGCCTGCTTGGAAAATGGGGTTTTTGCCAAACCTTCACAGGCCACGGTTACCCGCGGTGAATACCCTTTTCGCCGGCCCATCTACTACATTTTAAAAGAGAACACCAACCAACTCGGCACGGGCTTCATGAATTTCATGAGCTTGGAAAGGGGACAGTTGATATTCAGGCGAGCGTTTTTGGCCCCGGCCAAAATGGCTTTCCACCGCAGAAACGGAAGCATCAAAGAAGAATAAATCTTTATTAAAAAGCGAGCAATGAAGAAAACGGTTTTATTGTTGTGGGCTGGATTGGCAGCCGCTCAGGTCTTGACCGCACAGTTAGCAGAAGGGATCAAGTTCCTGAACTATGAAAAGAACAAATCGGCCAAAACGGCTTTGCAAAAAGCCTATGACACCAACCCCAAAGATGGACAAAACATTTATTGGCTGGGCCAGGCTTTGATGGCAGGCGATGGTTTTGTGTCTACGACACAGGACTTGGCCGATGCCAAAGCCCTTTACCAGAAAGGATTACAAGAAATTGGTTCCGATCCCTGGCTGCTGGTGGGCATGGGCCATGTAGAAATTTTGGAAGGGGGCGATTTGAACGCCGCCAAACAAAAATTTGAGCAAGCCATCACCGCTACCACTGAAACCAAGGGCAAGAACAAAGGCAATGCCAACCCAGGCATCTTGAATGCCATTGGACGCGCCAATGCCGATGGCAGCAGCAAATTGGGGGATCCCATTTATGGCATCGAGAAATTGAAAAAAGCAGGAGCCATTGACTTGACCAACCCCGATATTTTCGTGAACATGGGCATCAACTACCAAAAATTGGGTGGTGAAAATGGGGGAGAAGCCGTTAAAGCCTACCAGGAAGCCTTGGCCCGCGATCCCAAAAATGCCCTGGCCCTCTACCGCACAGGACGCATTTACCAGAGCCAGAACAACAAAGAGTTGTTCGAAGAATTTTACGACAAAACCATTGCCGCTGACCCTGCTTTTCCCCGGGTGTACTACGCTTATTACAACTACTATTCTAACCGTGACGTGAGCAAGGCCAAGGATTATTTGGACAAATACGTGGCCACAGCTGATTCGGATCCCCGCAACGATATTTTCTTAGCCGATTATCTTTTCCGTGCTGGTCGTTATACCGAGTCTTTGGAAAAAACAACGGCGTTGGACAAAGCTTATGGCTTGGAAAAATTGCCCCGCTTGGGCGTTTTGTATGCTTACAACAACGACCGCTTGGGTGATTCCCTCAAAGCCCGTCAATACATTGATGGTTTCTTGAGCAAAGCCCCCGAAGCCGAAAAATTGGCCAGTGATTATGAATTGGGTGCGGCCATCAATGCCAAATTTCCCGATGGCCTCAACAATGCCAGCCAGTATGTAGAAAAAGCCTTGGTCTTGGACACCATCAAAGCCAACCAAATTGCCCTCATGGGAAAAGTGGCCGAGTATTTTGGTAAGAACAAAGCTTATGGCGAGCAATTGAAATGGATGAAGCGCCAGGTAGAAGCCCGCGGCACACCTCCTTCTGAAGCCGATTTTTACCGAATGACCAATGCCGCTTTTACCGCTAAGGACTATGCCCAAACCATGGAATTGGCCAAGCCCTATATGCAAGCCTTCCCCGACAAGCCCCAACCTTTTAGCTTTTTCCGCCGGGCGGCTTTGGCCACCGATCCTGACTCTACCAAAGGATCAGCGCTGGAAGCCTTGGAATACCAGAACACCCTCTATGCCAATGATTTGGCCAAGAACAAAACCAAGATTTACCAGAACCAGATTTATGCTTTGGTATTCTACATCAACAAATACAATGCCCTCCAAAAAGACCCCGATTTCAAGGTTAAAAGTGATGGCAGCCGCACACCCGTAGTGGACCAGTGCATTGCAGCCGCCCAAAAAGCCGTGGAAACCTGCGATAAAATGCTGCAATTGTACCCTGAACCCACCGATGAAGTCAACAAATTGGCCACCGATCAAAAAGCCAAGGCCCAAAAAGTCATTGACTATTATTCCAAAGCGGGGAACAAGACCGCTGGACCTGCCAAGTCGCATCCATAGCCAATGGTTTTGGAAACCGAATAATAAAAACTCCTCCAAAGCGGGGAGTTTTTCTTTTTTACCCCCCTTGGCCTTATTTTTGCAGCCTTAAACACCCGTATGGAGTTAACCCATTTTTTCCTAGACGCCAGCGCTGGCAGTTCGGCCGCCAATTATTTTCCCATCGGCATCCAATTGATTTTTGCGGCTGGTTTTGTGGCCACCATGATTGGTCTTTCGGCCTGGGTGGGCCCCAAGCGCCGTACCAGGGACAAATTGGAGAATTTTGCCTCGGGCATTGAGACCCATGGCAATGCCCGTCAGCCCATGGCCATCAAGTATTTTTTGGTTGCTATTCTTTTTGTGTTGTTTGATGTAGAAGTGATTTTTTTCTATCCTTATGCCGTGAATTTCCGCGAATTGGGTTGGTCAGGTTTTTTGGCCGTCCTGATGTTTGTGGGCTTTTTCTTGGTGGGCTTTACCTATATCATCAAAAAAGGGGCTTTGAAATGGGAAGACTAAAGCCAGTGCTGAACTTAAATGTTCATGGTGCGTTTTAGGAAACCAGTAAAAAAACAATTATGTCACGTCCGGTAAGATTCAATGTTCACCCCATCGAAGCCAAAATAGGCGATGCAGTTGCTATGGTGGATGCTCCTCCAGGCCACCAAGGCGAAGGTTTTTTCACCGCCAAGCTGAGTGATGTAGTGGGTTTGGCCCGCAAAAATTCCCTCTGGCCCCTGCCTTTTGCCACCTCCTGTTGTGGCATCGAGTTCATGGCCACCATGGGCTCCCACTATGATTTGGCCCGTTTTGGGTCGGAGCGCGTAGGCTTCTCGCCCCGCCAGTGTGACCTCCTCATGGTCATGGGCACCATTGCCAAAAAAATGGGACCTGTTTTGCGCCAAGTGTACTTGCAAATGGCCGAGCCCCGTTGGGTGATAGCCGTGGGCGCTTGCGCTTCCTCTGGGGGTATTTTTGATACCTATTCTGTGTTGCAAGGCATTGACCAAGTGATTCCCGTTGACGTATACGTGCCCGGTTGTCCTCCCCGGCCCGAAGCCATTTTGGATGGTTTCATGAAAATCCAAGACTTGGTGGGACAAGAAAGCATTCGGCGCCGCAACAGCGACCGCTACAAAGCATTGTTGAACAGCTACGGCATTGAATAAACCAAACATGGCACTCACCAACGAAACCATTACCAGCCGCTTACAAGAAAAATTTGGCGCCGAGATCAGCGGCATCGAAGAAACCTATGGCATGCTCAGTTTTGAAGCGCCCAAGGCCCTCAACTTGAAAGTGCTGCAATTTTTGTACGACGATCCCCAATTGGGTTTTCAATTTTTGACCGATCTCTGTGCCGTGCATTATCCCGACCAAGTGGGCCGCGAATTGGCCGTGGTTTATCACTTGCACAACTTGGCCGACAATGTGCGCATCCGCTTCAAAGTCTTTACCAGCGTGCAAGAACCCGATGTGTTCACCGCCACCCAACTTTTTTCCAGTGCCAACTGGATGGAAAGAGAAACCTATGATTTTTATGGCGTGAATTTCGTGGGCCACCCCAACTTGAAAAGGATCTTGAACGTAGACGAAATGGATTATTTCCCCCTGCGCAAAGAGTTCCCTTTAGAAGACCAGACCCGTGTAGACAAGGACGACCAAATGTTTGGAAGAGGATAACCGGTACAACCGCAAAAGCAACAAAATGGCTGAACAAAACATCATACTGCCTGCTGGCTCTTTGGAGACCAAAACCACTACCCTCAACGTAGGGCCTACCCACCCTGCTACCCACGGTGTTTTCCAAAACATCATGGAATTAGATGGTGAGCGCGTGGTGTCTACCGAACAAACCGTGGGGTATATCCACCGGGCTTTTGAGAAATTGGCCGAGCGCAGACCCCTTTACCAAGTAACCCCCATTACCGATCGCTTGAACTATTGCAGCAGCCCCATCAACAACATGGGCTGGCACCTGACTTGCGAAAAAATGCTGGGCGTTAAAACCCCCAAGCGGGTAGATTATTTGCGCATCATCATCATGGAATTGGCGCGCATTTCTGATCACTTGATTTGTAATTCCATTGTGGGTGTTGACACGGGCGCTTATACCGGATTCTTGTATGTGATGCAGTACCGCGAACTGATTTATGAAATCTACGAAGAAGTTTGCGGCTCTCGCCTCACCACCAACATTGGCCGCATTGGCGGATTTGAAAGAGATTTTACGCCCACGGCTTTTGAGAAGTTGGAAAAATTCTTGGTCGAGTATCCCAAAGTGTTGAAAGAATTTGAAAACCTTTTTGCCCGCAACCGCATCTTCATGGAGCGTACCATAGGGGGCGGTGCCATTTCTGCTGCGCGGGCCCTCAACTATGGTTTTACCGGCCCCAATTTGCGGGCTGCTGGCGTAGACTATGACGTGCGGGTGCACAGTCCTTATTCCAGCTACGAAGATTTTGAATTTGATGTGCCCGTGGGCAGCACGGGAGACAATTACGATCGCTTCTTGGTGCGCAACCAAGAAATGTACCAGAGCTTGCGCATCATAGAACAAGCTTACCAAAAAGTACAGGCTTTCAAAGGCACGGAAAACGATGTTTTCCACGCCGATGTGCCCGAATATTATTTGCCCGAAAAGCAAGACGTCTACACCAAGATGGAAGCTTTGATCTGGCACTTTAAAATTGTGATGGGCGAGATTGACATGCCCAAGGCCGAAGTGTACCAAGCCGTAGAAGGGGGCAACGGAGAATTGGGCTTTTACCTGATCAGTGACGGTGGCCGAACGCCTTATCGCCTCCACTTCCGCCGCCCTTGCTTTATCTATTACCAGGCTTATGAAGAATTGATCAAAGGGGGCATGCTCAGCGATGCCATCGTGACCATGAGTAGCCTTAACCTGATTGCTGGAGAACTAGACGCCTAAACAAGAATTCAAACCTAAGATATGCCCGCATTTTCACCCGATCAGCTCACCGAATTCCAACGCTTGGTGAGCCATTATCCGGAAGGCAAACAAAAATCGGCCCTCTTGCCGGTCCTCCACCTGGCCCAAAACAGTTTTGGGGGATGGTTGAGTGCCGAGACCATGGACTATGTGGCCGATCTCTTGCAGATTCAGCCCATTGAAGTGTACGAAGTGGCGACCTTTTATTCCATGTACAACCTGAAGCCAGTGGGACGCTACATGTTTGAAGTGTGCCAAACTGGGCCTTGCATGATCAATGGCAGTGACGACATCCTGGCTTATATTGGTGAGCAGTTGAACATTCGACCCGGTGAAACCACGGCCGATGGCATGTTTACTTTGAAGACAGTGGAGTGCTTGGGTGCTTGTGGTTATGCCCCCATGATGCAAATGGGAAAGACCTATCGCGAACACCTGACCAAAGAGAAAGTAGACGCCATCATAGCAGAGTGCCGCGCCAACGCCGCCACCAACAATTAAATTCAAGCCAACTGGGTTGGCCAAAAAATAAAATATGGGTGTAAAATTATTACTCGACAAAGCGCATGTGGCGGGCATCCGCCATTTTGATGTGTACCGCCGCGAAGGCGGATACCGCAGCGCAGAGAAAGCCCTTCAATCCATGACCCCTGAAGCCATTGTGGAAGAGGTCAAAAAAAGTGGTTTGCGGGGCCGAGGCGGGGCAGGATTTCCAGCCGGTATGAAATGGAGTTTCATTGCCAAGCCCGAAGGTGTTCCCCGTCACTTGGTGTGCAATGCCGATGAATCCGAGCCCGGTACTTTCAAAGACCGCTACCTGATGGAATTCATCCCCCACTTGCTTTTGGAGGGATTGCTGGTCTCTTCTTTTGCCTTGGGCAGCAACGACACGTATATCTATATCCGGGGCGAATATGCTTGGATTGTGGACATTTTAGAAACCGCCATTGAAGAAGCCAAAGCCAATGGTTTCTTGGGCAAGAATATTTTGGGAACCGGTTTTGATTGCAACATTTATGTGCACCGCGGTGCGGGCGCCTATATCTGTGGGGAAGAAACCGCCTTGATTGAATCCCTGGAAGGCAAGCGCGGCAACCCGCGCATCAAACCACCCTTCCCTGCCATCCAAGGGGTGTGGAACCGTCCTACGGTAGTAAACAATGTAGAGACCTTGGCTGCTGTGGTGCCCATCATCAACATGGGCGGTGATGCCTACGCACAAATTGGCGTGGGCCGCTCTACGGGTACCAAACTGATCTCGGCTTGCGGCAACATCAACAAGCCCGGTGTGTATGAAATTGAAATGAATTTGTCGGTAGAAGAATTCATTTATTCCGATGAATACTGTGGGGGCATTGCCAATGGCAAACGTTTGAAAGCCTGTATCCCCGGCGGATCTTCGGTGCCCATCTTGCCGGCCAACCTGATGCTGACCACCGCCAAAGGAGAGAAGCGCTTGATGAATTATGAAAGCCTCAGCGATGGTGGATTTGCCAGTGGTTCCATGTTGGGATCGGGCGGATTCATTGTCTTGGACGAAGACCAAAGCATTGTCAAGAATACTTATACCCTGGCCCGGTTTTACCGCCACGAAAGTTGTGGCCAATGTTCTCCTTGTAGAGAAGGAACGGGTTGGATGGAAAAAATCCTGATCAATATCTTAAAAGGAAAAGGCCAAGCCAGTGACATTGATTTGCTCTGGGACATCCAGCGCAAAATTGAAGGCAATACCATTTGTCCCTTGGGCGATGCCGCTGCATGGCCCGTGGCTGCAGCCATTCGCCATTTCCGCGATGAATTTGAATGGTATGTTAACCACCCACAAGAAGCGCAAACCCGCAATTACGGATTGGCCCACTATGCCGACCCCATTCATGTACCCGCATAACTGAACCATGGCAGAACAGCAATTGATGAAAGTAACGATAGACAACATCACCCTGGAAGTACCTGCTGGTACCACCATCTTGCAAGCCGCCCGCAAAATTGGGGGCGAAGTGGCCCCTCCGGCCATGTGCTATTACAGCAAGCTAGAAGGCAGTGGGGGTAAGTGCCGCACTTGTTTGGTAGAAGTAAGCAAGGGTTCTGAGAAAGACCCTCGGCCCATGCCCAAATTGGTGGCTTCTTGTCGCACCACCGTCATGGAT
>RDYY01000468.1 GCA_004293505.1 Sphingobacteriia bacterium
CTGGGCATTGCTTTGTTCATTGATGTCTTTGCTTGGTTTTTTGTGGCCATCCACAAACCCTTGTGGACAGAAGGGCTTTACATTGTTCCCTTATTGGCTTTGGGCAATATTTTCTTAGGCATATATTACAACCTCAGCATCTGGTACAAACTGACCGACCAAAACAATTGGGGAGCCATCATCACCTTGTGCGGCGCAGCCCTCACTGTTGTACTCAATATTTGGTTGATTCCCCACTTGCATTATTTGGGCGCAGCCCTGGCCACTTTTGCTTGCTATTTTTTCATGATGGTGACCAGCTATGCATTGGGCAAAAAACATTATCCCGTTCCCTATCCGGTTAAAAAAATCCTGGCCTATTTGATTACGGTCTGTTCCTTCTATGCCCTCCAAAAAACCATTTTGTTTTTCTGGCCCACTTGGTGGATCAGTGTCCTGACGGGCCTGGTTTTCTTGGGACTTTTTGCCGCCTTGGTGGCATGGGCCGAGAAAACCGAAATACAAAAACTATTGCCCAAAAAATCCATTTCACATGGCTGAAGACCTGTATTTGCACCGCGGCACAAAAGCCGAACAATATGAATCCCTCCTGCCCCAAATAAAAGGTTTGTTGACAGGAGAAACCGATTTCATTGCCAACTTGGCCAATGTGTGTGCAGCCCTCAAAGAACAATTTGGCTGGCTCTGGGTGGGTTTTTATTTGGTGAAAGAAGACCAGTTGGTATTGGGGCCTTTTCAAGGGCCCGTGGCCTGTACCCGCATCCAAAAAGGCCGGGGCGTTTGTGGCACGGCTTGGGCCAAAGGAGAAACCTTGGTGGTGCCCGATGTAGAAAAATTTCCAGGCCACATTGCTTGCAGCAGTTTGTCAAGGTCCGAGATTGTTTTGCCTTTGCGGCGGGGGGCCGAGATCATTGGGGTTTTGGATGTGGACAGCACCGACCTGGACCAATTTGACGAGACCGACAGACCTGGTTCCCTGAAATTTGCTTATCTTTGTTTTTTTATACAGCGATCCACTGAATGGATTTTACTTTTCCGTCCAAGTTTTTCTCCACTCTATTTTCCTGTATGTTACCCGAACACCCATTGGGTTGTTCTCAAATTTGTATACGTGTTATTCAAAGATTTACAACTGATTCAGCCGATTCAATCGGCCCTGGAAAATTGCGGTTATACCGCTCCCACTCCCATTCAAGCAGCCGCCATTCCCCACGCCCTGGAAGGCCGTGATGTATTGGGTTGCGCCCAAACCGGTACCGGTAAAACGGCCGCTTTTGCTTTGCCCATTTTGCAATTGGTTTACCAACGCTTAACGCTTACAATCGGGCGACCGCAGCAAAGGCATCAAAGCCTTGGTCCTGACCCCCACCCGCGAATTGGCCATTCAAATTGAAGAAAGTTTCAACGATTATGGCAAGGGTTTGCATTTGCACCACCAAGTTATTTTTGGTGGCGTTTCCCAAGTGCCACAAGTAAGTGCCCTGAAAAGAGGTACCGATCGGGCCGTTTGTTGGACCTGATGCAACAAGGTTATGTGCACTTACAGGACATTCGTTTTTTTGTCTTGGACGAGGCCGATCGCATGTTGGACATGGGTTTTATCCACGACGTTAAAAAAGTAGTGGCCAAACTGCCTGCCCAAAAACAAACCTTGTTTTTCTCGGCAACCATGCCAGAAGAAATTGCCGCTTTGGCATCCAGCTTATTGAAAGACCCCGCCAAAGTGGAAGTGACCCCTGTGTCCTCTACAGTAGACAAGATTGAACAAGTCTTGTATTATGTAGACAAGGAAAAAAAGAAAGACTTGCTGAAGGCTTTGTTACAAGACAAAAGCATTGTTTCTGCCTTGGTCTTTACCCGCACCAAACACGGGGCAGACAAAGTGGTCAAAGACCTCTTGCGTCACCACATCACGGCAGAAGCCATCCACGGGAACAAATCACAAAATGCCAGACAAAGGGCTTTGACCAATTTTAAATCGGGGGCTACGCGCATTTTGGTGGCCACCGATATTGCAGCCCGTGGCATTGACATTGATTTGCTTTCTCACGTTTTTAATTATGAGTTACCGGACGTGCCCGAAACCTATGTGCACCGCATTGGCCGAACAGGTCGCGCAGGTGCCAGTGGCAAAGCCATTGCGTTTTGTGAACAAGAGGAGCTGGAGAATTTGCGCGACATCCAAAAACTGATCCG
>RDYY01000130.1 GCA_004293505.1 Sphingobacteriia bacterium
GTTTGAATGGTGACCAATGTGCCACCCAAAATATTTTTAGCAATATTGGCTACGTCTTCCACTGATTTGGCTACGGCAACACCTCTTTGTTCCGTACCTTCTATTTTTCCTTTCCCCCGGCCACCTGCATGAATTTGGGCCTTGATGACAGCAAAATTGTTGCCGGTTTGGGTTTTGATTTGCCGATAAGCTTCTTCGGCTGCCATGACGGTATCTACTGCAATTCCTTCTTGGACCGGAACATGGTATTTTTTCAATAATTCCTTGGCTTGGTATTCATGCAAGTTCATGTGGCAATTTTTTGGCGAAGATAAAGGAAAGGCCTGATGGAAATAAGCCATTTTAATTTTTGCTGTTCAAACATTAATCAATAATTTCGGCTATACTTAAACATTAAACAGCATGAAAAAACTCATTTTTTCCACTTTGGCAGTAGCCAGTTTCATTGGTTTGGTCTCCTTTAAGGCCCTGATCAACCCCAAAGCCCCCGTCACTTATGCCGTTCAAACCGACAAGAGCCGGATTGACTGGGTGGGTTCTAAGAAGAACGATTTTCACACCGGTTATTTCAACCTCAAAAGTGGTTCTGTTCAAGTTGAGGCAGGCAAGTTGGTGGGTGGCGAATTTGTCATTGACTTGGCCAATGTAAAAGTAACCGATGGTGCTGGTGCCAAATTAGAAGGACACTTGAAAGCTGCTGATTTTTTTGACGTGGCCAAATTCAGTGAAGCCACTTACAAGATTACCAGTGTCAACTACACGTCTGAAGGCAATGCTACCATCAATGGTACATTGAATTTGAAAGGCGCTGCTGTACCTGTCAGCTTCAACGCCTCCGTTCGCATGGCCGATGAAAAAGGATTTTTTGGGGAAGCTTTCTTGAGTTTGGACCGAACCCTTTTTGGCATTAATTATGGTGTAGGGAACGTGGCCAAAGACGTGCAATTGGCCATTCACTTGTTTGCCAAGTAATCTTCCTAAAAATTGTGTATAAGCACTGCCGCATTTGGCAGTGCTTTTTTTTTGTAGGAACTTTCCAAAAAGCTAATCATGTCAATATCCAAATTATTCACCACGGCTCTTTATATAGGTTTTTCATGGTCGCTGATGGCCCAAGTGCCCATTTCACCAGTACTACAAGTAAATGATGGTCAAATCAGCATTGGCATCCAACAGCCTTGCTTTCAGCCTGGAGACACGGTTCATTTTACGATTACTGACCAAAAAGGCAATTTGCCCGATGGAGCTTTGGTGCAAGTAGAATGGTTGGACGAAAAGGGAAGGCTCTTGGAAAGCAAATTGCTCTCTTTGAAGGCTGGAAAAGCCTGTCAATATTTTGACAACAAAAAAATCAAAAAAGGGCCTTCTTTGATACGGGCTTATTTTTCGGAGAATGGACAACCCAAACATTTTAGTCGCCAATTGATTTTTATACAAAATGAAAATACCTTACCCTTTGTAACCCTTCCGGATTCTTTGTATCCCTATACCATCAATGCCCCCATCAAAAAAGTGGACATGGGGTTTACCCGTTACTTTTTGATCCGGGAAAAATTTCCCCATACTAATGTACAATACCAAAGAATTGAAGAGGACAGCGTGGTAACGGAATTGGACCAAGCTGAACGCATCAATGATAGTTTGGTCCGCATCACCAACCAGAACTATGTAGGACCTGCCAATTACCGCTTTTATGTCAACAACGCTTACGACTATAAGTCTTATGATGAATTTCAGTTCACGCCACTCTACAAAAATGGCATGGTCATGTGGGCAGGCGATCCTTTGAGTGAAAATTTAATGCAATTTGCCCTCCAGCAATTACAAGGAAAAGCTGCGGCTGGCAACAAAAAAAGAAATCCTGAAACCATTACTGCGTATACCAAAGAAGGCCTTCCCGATGTAACCGTCAATACCCTGCGCAAAACGCCGGCCCAACAATTAGAAGACAAATACAGTTCCAATGCTTATTTCCGTCAATTGTTTGGCCAAACGGTGGTGGTAACCGATGATGTACAAAACAATCCCAACATGAGTGTATTGGATTATTTGGCCATTAAATTCCCCATCATTCAACAAGTCAATGGCCAGTTGCGGTACCGAAATGGGGCAGTTGGCATTTTTGTGGATGAATTACCCAACCCGCTTCCGGAAAACCTGCGCGACATTGCTTTGATTAAATTCATCAAAGGACCCATCAGGGGCCTGAACGAAGGAGGCGGAGGACTGCAAAACAGCCGAGCTGGTTTAACCGGGATGCAAGGAACTTTGGTCTTTTATATTCGCAAAGGAGACGAATGGAGCCCCAATCCCAAAGTCAAACAAGTATCCTTGTCTATCCAAGGGATAGATAATCAGCCATGCCAGGACCTGCCGCATAACGTTCCACAATGATGTTTTTGTGGTGCAGGAGGTGGCCCAATAAAATAAATCCCAAGGCCCTGGCGCTGATGGGTTGTCCACTCGCCGTTCCCATTTTTGTCCAATCTGATTCGTGTAAAGAGTGGCACAATGCATGGGTTGTTTGGCGGAGCAAACGAAATTCTTCTACCATGCTCTCCCAAGACCTGTGGTCTACATTGGCCGCAGCGGCATAAGCATTTTCATCAAATCCTGCCAAAGGGGTTTGGTCGTTTCGTGCTATGCGCAACAGCCGGTATGACATGATGCGCTCGGTATCCAATACATGTTGCAACATTTCTTTGAGGGTCCATTTGTTGTCTGCATACTTGTAATTGGCTGCTGCAGCCGGTATCTGGGTGTAAAACGCCAAAATCTTGTCTGCATATTTTTCCAAGGCCTCGGAGACAGATGATGCGTTTACCAATTGAATGTATCCATTGTAAAAGGGGGCAAATTCCGTGGTGCTTGGTCTTGCAGACATCTTATTGTTTTTTAGCGGGTGAACCCATTTGTTTTTGCCCTGCCAATTGAACAGCAGCATAGGCATTCACAATGCCGCCACTGATAGACAGTTGATTAAATTGGCAGGCTTGGTTTTTGGCACCCGGCAGGGCGCAGGGCAAATCTGGTGAAGGACGGTAGGCTGATTGTTCTAAAATCTCTTTGATCTCAATGGCAGACAGGTTGGGGAAATAGGATTTCAACAAGGCGGCGATGCCGGTCACCACAGGGGCAGCCATGCTGGTGCCGTTTTCCTTGCCATACTGGTTGCCATGGGGGAGGGTAGAATAAATCTTCATCCCTGGCGCAAAAAGGTCAACCTCATGGCGCCCGAAATTGCTGAAATGGGCCACCAAATTGCCATCGATTTTGGGGTCACTGCTGGCACCTACTGTTACGAAGTTGGGGGCCCTTCCAGGTTGTTCACCCAAGTGGGCATTGGGGTAATTCAAGGCCGAATCCAAATTGGCAGCGTCGTTTCCGGCAGCATGTACCAACAAAACATTTTTTGATTTGGCGTATTGAATGGCAGAATCTACCCAAGGTTTTTCTGGTGAAAAATCCTTGCCAAAACTCATGTTGATAATGGCTGCCCCCATGTCAACCGCATAGCGGATGGCCAAAGCAACGTCTTTGTCATATTCATCCCCATCGGGCACTACCCGCAAAGGCATCAAGACAACTTGGTCGGCAATGCCTTGGATGCCCAAGCCATTGTTGCGGCTGGCACCAATGATGCCTGCCACATG
>RDYY01000131.1 GCA_004293505.1 Sphingobacteriia bacterium
GAGCAAGTAAATGATCCATTTTTCGTTTTGCATCACTGCGTACAAAGTACTGTTTTGCTCATAGCGGGTCAGGACTTTGGCCCTGCTCCCCCATTCAGCTATTAACCGCTGTTTAACAGCGTCTTCTTTTCCCATTGTTGTTTTGACGTCAATGGAGGTGAATTCTCTGGGACCATAATCCAACATGGCTTGCAAAAAGCCCCGATCAGTAAAAGCATACCCATTGTCAAATTCTGTTTGCCACACAAAAACCCCAGCAGGTTCTAGGTTGGCCGATTGTAAGCCATCGGCTTCCGTCAAGGCAACAGCCCTATTGGGCAAATAAACCGTTAAGCGGGGCGCAAAAGGTGGTCCGTTGTACAAACCCAGAGCACTTTCCACACCTGATCCCATGACAACAGCAGGTTCACTGTCTGAACCCAACTGAAAACTTCCCCTGCGCAGGTATTTGCGGATGGGACTGATGCGTTGGTAGTTGGAATCAATGCCCAAAAGATTGACCATGACAGGTGCAGACGCTGACAACAAAGCTTTTTCTTCTACCACGCCTGCTATGGCCAACACCGCGGGGTCTTGGCGCCATTGGGTTTCAGCAGCCTTGCTCCACACCAAGGTCTTGCCTTGGGCTGGTACCACTTTAACCGATGCATAAAAATCGCCGTAAAGTCCTTTGACCAATCCTTCAAAACCATTGAAAACACTCAAAATGATGATGAGGGCTGCCGTGCCTACCGCAATGGCGGTGATGGCCACCCAGGCAATCAAATGAATGGCTTGGGTAGAATAAGGAGAATGAAAATAACGCCAGGCAAAGAGTCTGTTCATGCGTGGGATTCAATCAATCATTGCCTTCTTCGGGCGGTGCATCGTCTTTTATTTTTTTAAAGACTTCTTCCATTTTGAACACATAGTCCAACGTATCGTCGTGGTAAAAATGTATGACAGGGATGCGCCGCAATTGGTGCTTCATGTTGCTGGCCAGTTCCCGTTTGATTTCCCAAGCTTTGGACTCAATTTTTTTGAGTGCAGCAGCCGTATCGGCCACTTGAAAAAAACTCAGGTAAACCCGGGCTTCCAACAAATCGGGTGTCACTTTAACATGGGCAATCGATACCATCCCCCCATCCATCATGCTCAATTGCAAGCGACGGAAGATCTCATTGAACTGCTCCTGTAATGCGCCAGCCACTTGTCTTTGTCTTTTACCTTCTTCCATATTCCGCAGGGATTGGGTGTAAAAGTAGTTATTTTGTGCCATGAAGCGATTTGAACGCATTCTCTTCTACCTCAGGACGCAGAAAAGGAACATCCTCTTGTACGTTGTTTTCAACCTCTGCTCTATTTTGTTTTCCCTGGTGTCCTTGGTCATGTTGGCCCCCTTCATGAGTTTGTTGTTTGCCAAAGAGAAATTGGTGATCCAACAGCCCGCATTCAGTTGGAGCATGGAGGGACTCTTGGGTCTGTTCAAATACCAACTCAGTACTTTGATCCAAGACAAGGGTGCTGTTTATGCCTTGGGCGCCATTTGCTTGGTCATGATTGTGTCTATTTTTCTGAAAAACCTTTTCACCTATTTGTCTTTTCGGGTTTTGGCCCCCATGCGCAACTATGTCATGACCAAGCTGCGGGCCGATCTCTATGCCAAGATTTTGGAATTGCCCATTGGGTATTTTACCGAACAAAAAAAAGGTGACCTCATCAGCCGCATGAGCAACGACGCCAATGAAGTGGAGTGGAGTGTGATGAGTACTTTGGAAGGCTTGATCCGCGACCCCTTGAACATATTGATCATCCTAGGCTTCTTGGTTTACATCAGCCCCCTGTTGTCATTGTTTTTATTGGTGCTCTTGCCCCTAACCGGTTTTCTGATTGGTCGCATCAGTCGCTCCCTGAAGAAACAATCGACTGCAGCGGCAGAAGAATTGGGCGGCCTCATGTCCATTTTAGATGAAACCTTGAGCGGGCTGCGGGTCATCAAAGCTTTCAATGCCGAAGCCTTGCTGCGCGGCCGATTCTTCCACAGCAACGATCGCCTTAACCAGATCCGCAACCGCATGAATTTTCGCCGTGACCTGGCTTCTCCCATGAGTGAGTTTTTGGGCGTGGTGGTCTTGAGCTGCATCTTGTGGTTTGGGGGTCAATTGGTCTTGGACAACAAAACAGGGTTGGAAGCAGCAGCTTTCATCAATTACATTGTGCTGTTCACACAAATCATCAACCCAGCCAAGTCGCTTTCTACTTCTTATTACAACGCCCAAAGGGGCAGTGCGGCCATCCAAAGGATTGAAGAAATCTTACAAGCGCCCTTGACCGTTACGGATCTCCCCCATGCCCAACCTTTGCTGTCTTTTCAAGACAAAATTGAGTTCAAAAATGTGTCTTTTTCTTATCAGGATACCCCCATTTTGCAGGACATCAATTTGGTCATTGAAAAAGGCAAAACCGTTGCCCTGGTTGGATCTTCGGGTGCAGGCAAAAGCAGTTTGGCCGATTTGATTCCCCGCTTTCACGACGTCAGTGGTGGAGAGATTTTGATTGACGGCCAAAACATCAAATCTTACACTTTGCATTCGGTCAGGGAATTGATGGGCATTGTGACCCAAGAACCCATTTTGTTCAATGATACCATTGCCCGCAACATAGCTTTGGGCAAAGAATCGGCCCAAGAAGAAGAATTGGTACAAGCCGCCACCGTGGCCAATGCATTATCCTTTATACAGAAAAAAGAAGCGGGTTTTGGCGAAAGCATTGGTGACCGCGGTACCAAACTGAGTGGTGGAGAAAGGCAGCGCCTGACCATTGCCCGAGCCGTTTTGAAAAACCCGCCCATCTTGATCTTGGACGAAGCCACCTCCTCTTTGGATACAGAAAGTGAAAAAGCCGTGCAAGATGCCATCAGCAACATGATGCAAAACAGGACTTCCATTGTCATTGCGCACCGCTTGTCTACCATTCGCCATGCCGATGAAATCATTGTGTTGCAAAAAGGAAGGATTGCCGAAAGGGGCACCCACGAAACCCTTTTGGCACAAAATGGGATTTACCGCCGTTTGGTAGACATGCAAGAGGTTAAATAAAAATCCCGGCGCAAAGCCGGGATCTATGCACCAAGATTTTAAGGACGTTTTTGTTGTATGATCATTGCCGAAGTGTTGTTTGACTGCTGCAGATCTATTGTTTGTTCTAAACAAATCTACGGCTGTAACAACCTTATTCTGTTGGGGGTTTTACCAATCCCAACTTGGCTTCTAAGCTGAGCGTAGCATGGGGAACTGCGCGCAAACGGGCTTTGTCAATCAGTTTTCCCGTGACACGGCAAATACCATAGGTCTTGCTTTCAATCCGCATGATGGCTTTTTCCAAGTGATCAATATAAGTGATTTGGCGACTGGCCATTTGGCTGAGTTGCTCTTTTTCCATGCTCATGGTCCCGTCCTCCATGGTCATGTAACGGGCGTCGTCGTTGTCTCCCCCCATGTCGTCTTTGCGGGTAATCAACCCTTGTAAGTAAGCCAATTCTTTTTTGGCCGCTTCCATTTTTTTGTTGATCAGCTCACGAAACTCATTCAATTCAGCATCACTGTATTTGACCAAGGGTCCACTGGGCCTGGCCGTTTCTACTCTTTTCTCTAAAGCGGTATAACCAGGATTGTAAGGAACACTTCCTTTGGCGGCAATCTTGGGTACTTTCACGTCTTTGATGGGTCCCAATTCCTTCCTCACCGGTTTAACGGGTGGCGTGGGAGGGGCTTTGACTGCGGGCTTGGCTGGCGCAATTTTTACCGGTGCTGGTGCAGGTGCAGGTGCTGCAGGTTTTACCGGGGCTGCTTTCACAAGGGATTTGGCAACAGACTTGGCAGGAGCTGCTTTCACGGGGGCTTTGGCCGCAGGCTTG
>RDYY01000132.1 GCA_004293505.1 Sphingobacteriia bacterium
ACCAATTACCAAGACTATTTTAACGACAAGATCTCTTATTCAGGAACACCAGAAAAAGGACGAAAGCCCTCTGGAGCTGTCATGGGAACAGCCCTGACCCTTCCTACCAAAAAGCATGTTGAAGGAGAAGAAGAACATACAGAAGAAGGAGAAGGAGATCACGCCGAGCCTTCAACTGATGGGGGCGAAGAAGACGAAGAGGGAGAAATTATTCCTGTTTTCAAGCCGGCAAAACACGATGCTGTTTTTTACGGAAAAGAGCCCATCAAATATTTGGTGACCCTGTCCAATAAATACAAAATCAAGCAAGAGGGGACATTCAGCATGGTGGTAGAGACAGAGAGAGGAAAGCAGGTTTCTGTTACAACGGTTAAAGTAAAAATTCCGCGCAAGGGGATGAAAAAATTTTACGTAACGGTACCAACGCCCCCCGAACCAGGTATTTACATGTTAAGGGCTGCCACCAATACCACCACTTATGACGACACAGCGGCTTTGGCTTTTGGGTATGAAATCAACAAAATCCAAACACCCTATTATTTGCCCCCCGATTTTGATGATTTTTGGAGAGAGGCTTTGGCCGAATTGGCCACGGTTGACCCTCAGTACAAAATCACACCAGACCCTGGTCAAAGCACCAAGTACCATGATGTTTATCGAGTAGACATGATGGGTTTGGGGAATGTTCCCTTTTATGGTTATTTGAGTATTCCCAAATTGAAAGGAAAATATCCAGTGGTGGTGGGTTATGGAGGATATGAAAAATTTGTACCACCCTTGCTGTTTGTGGATTACATCACATTTGCCGTGAATGTGCGTAACCTGGAAAAAGCGTCCAAAGAATTGGTCAACCCCGAAAACCAAAAACAATTATTGGTCAACATCGAAAACAAAGACCAATACATATACCGCGGTATTTACATGGATTGTGTCCGTGCCCTTGAATTTGTGTATTCAAATCCAGACAAGAGCATTGACTTGAATAAAGTGATTGCCTTTGGGGGTAGTCAGGGTGCCAGCTTGGGCATCATCACGGCAGCCCTCATGCCCAATAAATTTTCTGCGGTAGTCGCCAGCAATCCTGTTTTTGCCGATTGGAAAAACAGCTTGGAAATTGGGTTTTCGAAGCGCAGCTTAGCATTTCCTGCAGGAGACATTCAGCGCTATTTTATCAGTAACCCAGGAACCACGTCTGAGTCTTTGCTTCCAACCCTGCATTATTTTGACCTGCAAAATTTCATGCCCAAAGTCTCTTGTCCCATATTGTATGGAGTAGGCCTCTTGGATGAATTCATTCCGCCGGGATCTGCTTTGGCTGCGTTCAATAAATTAAGCCCAGCTGCACTCCGAAAAAGTGAACTGTTTATTTTTCCCAGGCTGGGCCACGAAATACCCAATTACCACAATTCCTTTATTGGCAATTGGTTTGCCGAGCAAACCGCTGGGGGCAGAAAAAAATAAAACATGCCAAAACGAATAAACAGTCTATTTGCTTTACTGCTTTTCTTGTTACAAGGTCCTGCGGCTTTTGCTGATTATCCTGTTGGGAAGGGTCGTGTCAATTTAATCCTGAGTTATAACAATTTAAGCACCAGAAAATTTTTTGACAGGGAAGGGAAACTGAACAGTTATGGGCCAGGTGAAAAATTTATTTCCCACTCCTATAATATAAATTTCCTCTATGGGATTTCGCGTAATGTTGATTTTTTTATTTCTGCCCCATGGGTCAATCAAACTTTAAAAGCACCCCAATTTTCAGACCAAAACCAGGGTGTTGGTGACATTACTGCAGGATTTTCTTACCATGTTCCTTCCGCAGAATACAAGTCTTATTTTTCTGTCAAAGCGCACGCCATCATTCCGGGATATAAAAACATTGAAACACCTTTTTTAGGGTATTCATTGGCTGGGGCACAATTGGGGATTAACTATTCTTTTGCACCATTCAAAAGTGGATATTGTATTGTAGAGGCATTTTATGTTCGCTATTTTGATGTGGATGGCCCCAATCAATTCAGGGGATCCTTTATCATAGGTAAAATGTTGGACCAATACACACCATTGACATTTAGTTACACGCATACATCTTCTTGGAGTGGTGACATAACATTCAATCCCAATACTGTATTGAACAAAGATTTTTATTCTGGAAACATAGGATTGTCCATTGGCAGAAGAATCTCTCGGGTTATCACGCCCTCTGTAACAGCCAATTACACTGTTTATGGTCGTAACATGGGTCAGGGAATAGGTTTAAGTGCCATGTTGGCCTTTAGATTGCCATAAAATTGTATTTTGAAGGGTGATGCACCAATGCTTTAAATGGCTGGTCAGGCAAGCCCTGCGCGTTTTTTTCTCCCGTATTGTTGTCCAGCCCATTGAACGGATAAAGCACGAGGGTCCTTTATTGGTGGTGGCCAACCACCCCAACTCATTTTTAGATGCTATTGTCATCGGTGCTTGTTTTGACTCCCCCCTCTATTTTTTGGCCAGGGGGGACGCTTTTGAGCGGCCCTTGTTTCGGTTTTTACTGAATGCCTTGCACATGATTCCCATCTATCGCATGCGCGAAGGAAGGGACCAGGTGAGGCGCAACAGAGATAGCTTTGAAGCCTGTCAGGCCTTGTTGTTGCAGGGAAGGTCTTTGTTGATTTTCATCGAAGGTATTTGTGTGAACCAACACGAATTGCAACCCTTTAAAAAAGGCGCCGCGCGACTGGCAAGGGAATACCAAGGTCCAAAGGCCCTTCAAATTTTGCCGGTGGGTATAGCTTTTGAGCACTTGCGCGGCGCTAGAAAACAAGTTAATCTGAGGTTTGGCCCATTTCAAAAGGCAGGGGATTTGTTGAAAGGAGAAAAGGAAAACCAACAAGTATTGGCATTCAACAACTCAATGAACCTTCAATTAAAGCAGCTCATTCAATTGCCACAGCACAAACCAACAGACAACAACTTCAGCGTTGCGTTTTTAGCTTTAAAATTTTTGCACTTTCCATTTTTGGTTTGTTGTAAAATGGCTTCAGGCTTTTTTACCAGAGGCTCTGTTTTTTACGACAGCGTCTTGTTTGCCCTCTTGTTTTTGGGTTACCCAGTTTACCTCATGGCTTGTTGGACATTTTACAAACTTTTGGGAATGAATGGCATCGGGTCATTTGGTTTGGTGGTTTATCAAGTCCTTTTATTGTACGTGGTCACAAACAGGGGTTTTCTTTTGACCAAGCGGCCTGATCCACCAACGATTCAGTAACTTACCCTAAAAAATTTTTATGCGTTGGACGGGCGGAAGAGAAAGTGACAATGTAGAAGACCGCAGGGGCCAGGGTGGTGGTTTGGCCATTGGAGGAGGAATTGGCACGATGGTGTTGATTGTGGTGTATTTGTTATTGGGTGGAAATCCCAACGAAGTCATCAACCAAGTGGTACAACCTGCAGCAACAGAACAGCGCAGTACCCGTTCTCCCGAAGAAGAAAAACTGGCGCGCTTTACCAAAGTAGTGTTGGGCTATACAGAGCAGGTGTGGGATTCGGTATTCCGGGCCGATGGGAAAAATTATGAAGCCCCTAAGTTGGTATTGTTTACCGGTCAAACCCAATCTGGTTGTGGTTTTGCCAGTGCTGCGGACCAAAAAGTGTACATCGACCTTTCTTTTTTCCAAGAATTGGCTGAACGTTTCAAAGCCCCAGGTGAAATGGCCATGGCCTATGTAGTAGCCCATGAAGTGGGCCACCACATTCAACAGATTTGGGGCATCAGCAGCAAGGTGCAAGAAATGAAGGCCAGCCTTTCCGAAAC
>RDYY01000133.1 GCA_004293505.1 Sphingobacteriia bacterium
GCAGATACCCGATTGGCCGTTTGGCACATCACTGAAATGGAAGCTTTTTTTTTAGAAAAAGTGCCCTTGTCTACCGCTGTCCTGCACCCCCACAAAAGGTTACAGCATTTGGCAGGCAGGTATTTGTTGTCTTGTCTTTTCCCTGATTTTCCTGTTTCATCCATTGCCATAGCATCAACCCGCAAACCATTTTTGGCAGACGAAGCTTTTCATTTTTCCATTTCGCATTGTGGTGACCATGCAGCGGCCATCGTCAGCCGCAGCCAACGGGTGGGCATCGACATAGAAAACATCACGCCCCGCGTGGTGCGCATCAAAGAGAAATTCTTGGGCTTGTCCGAGCGTGCAGCTTGGGGATTGGATGTGCCAGACAAAGCCTCGCCCCATTCGGCCCAGGCCATTGCCCAATTGACTTTGCTTTGGAGTGCCAAAGAAGCCTTGTACAAATGGTGGGGCAGGGGAGAATTGGATTTTCAAGACCACATGAAAATTTTACCCGCTTCGGTGGCAGCCAATGGCCAATTGCGGGCTCAATTTTTAAAAGACAATCCTTTGGACCTCAGCCTGGGTTATCGCTTATCCGATGAATTGAGTTTGGTTTGGTTACACACACCCCAATAGCCAAGTAATTTTTTCCTATTGGAACTTAATCGTTGTTGCGACCTGCGCCGGACTGGATGTGGCGCAAAAGGGCTTGGAGGTTTTGCTTGAGTTGGATTTTCAAGACCTGTCCCATGTGTTGGGCTTTGTGAAATCCTTTGTAGTCAAAGTGTTCAGCCAAAGCCGATCGCAAGGCGGCAATTTTTTCGGGCGTGGACAAAGCTTCTTTGCCCATGGTATCCAATAATTCCATGATGCGGTAGCGGGCCGAGACCAATCGGTAGGTCATCATGGTTTTTTCTTCTGTTTGGTATTGGGCAATGGATTTTTTGTCCAAGTGTTGTAAAACAGTTTCCACCAAGGGCGCATTGTCTTTGAAGAACTGTGGCAGGTAAAGGTTTTTGCGGCCTTCAAAACTTTGTTGGTCAAAATCAATGGCCCTGATGCGGTATTGAAAATCTTCGATGTCGGGGATGATGTTGACCACATAATTGTAAGACCGCATGTCGCCCAACAATTGCACAAAACAACGTTCATTGAATTTCACAAATTCCTTGGCCAAGCGAATCTTGTTGGTGGTGGGCAGGTGCAAATAATCGCGGATGAACTGGTCACCGGGGATGCCAGGAATGTGTTCTTCTACCAAGGTATCGCGGTGGGTAAAATAAGTGATGCGGTTGGGCGACAACAGGTGCTCAAGTTCCAAACCAAAAGCACGGGAAGCGTCAGCTTGCTTGATGTAATAGTGATCGTAATTGTCGTTTAATTTGTTGACAATGCGAATGCGGAAGGGTTGGCTGTTGCCAAAAAAACAAAAATCAATGCGGGCCACGTCCAAGTGATCGGCAAAACGCATGTCGCCTTCCATTTTCAAGATGGCATACACTTCAATCAAGCTTTGGCGCAAAAAAGTCCATTCGTGTAAATCATAAGACACTTTTTCCCAAGCAGTCTCTTGGCCAAACTTGTCTTTCAGGGGCACACTGTAAGTAAACCGCTGCAAGTCTTTGTAGGAAAAAGGAAGTTTCACTTCTCGGCCATAGCGTTGCAAATACTGCCGCAAAGCCGTTGATATGGGGTAGACGGGTTTTTTCCGGGAAGGAATATTGTCTGGCCCTTGGGACGTGCTATGGTGTTCAAAATTATTCAAGCAAAAGGGAGTCGTCGGGTGATTGCAGGTCCAGGTTAACGGCATCGGCCCCAGCTATGCCTTCTACGGAGCCCCTGATGTGGGCCGCATTCAGCATGACTTTTTCCAATTGTTTTTCGCGGGCCTTCCACAGTTTTTCCATGGCATCTCTTTCTTTTTGGATGCTCAGCTTCATGCTCATGAAGCCTTCGCGAATGGCTTTCCACTGTTCACCAAATTCAGAGCCCGTTAAATAGTCATACAACATGACCATTTTATCGCCTTTGTTTTCTTGGCTGCGCCGGGCATCGGCCAATTTCAACAAAGCATTGCGCAAGAGCAAAGCCACACTGCGCACTTCCATGAAATTGCAAATATAGACCCCGTCTTTTTCGCCAAATCGCTCCATGTCTTTGGGAAAGGTTTGGGTCACGATCACGGCCACATCGGCGCCTTGTTGGCGCATGTCTGATTTAAGCTTTTCAATCCATTCCTGGGAAAAGGCGGTGGTTCTTTTGCTTTCATAAATGATTTTGCCCGAAGGATTCCCCAAGGGATTGCGCACCACTTGGATGCAGTCGGCACCCCGCACGCCCTTGCCCACTTCTTCGATGCTGTCAAAAGGAAAAGTTTGGCGCAGCATTTCTTCTAAGAGCAATTCTTGTACTTCGCCCTGCATTTGCATGCTACCTTGTTCTGCCCGCCGCTTCATTTCTTCAATGAGCTTGTGCTGGTCTTCCTTTTGCTTTTCCAGTTCTTTTATTTTGAGCAAATATTCTTGGTCTTTGAGGCCGGCTTTCTCCGCTTCTTCTTTGGCCAATTGCTCTTTCAAGGCGGCCCTTTCGGCCATGAGTTGTCTTTGGACTTGCAGTTCCAGTTCTTCTTCCTTGGTCTTGAGTTGTTGTTCTTTTTTCAGAAAATCCAATTCTTTTTGCTGCGCCAGCTTTAGTTTTTCTTCCTTGTCGCGGTTGTTTTCTTGCAATAATTTCAATTGGTTTTCAAAATCGGCTGCAATGGATTGCCTTAGCGTGGTCTGCATTTCGGCCTCGATTCTTTTCTTTTCTGCTGCCAATTTTTCCTGGCCTTCCAATTCTTTTTTTCGCTGCCAATCGGCCATCTGGCCCCTCAAATCTTTTTGGATTTCATCGCGCATGGATTCCCCCAATTCAAAAGAATGTTGGCAATTGGGGCAATGGATCATTACTGTGGACATGTGGTAAAATTACCGCATGAAGTTATGTGGAATCAGGGCATCAGAGCTCAAATTGAATCCGGAATTGGTAAAATTGGGTCTTGCCCACCAGCCCATTTCGGTCCAGGTTTCCTGTCCCATAATTAAAGGAATAGCGAAAGTGAATATTAGGGTACCAACTGAGTCCTAGGGTGAAGCGGTTAAATTGGCCACCATTGACCAACCCATCGCTGCCTTTTGTTGCTGTATAGCGGGCACCCAATTCAACTGCGCCTGCTCCCGTTCCTTTCCTGAACTTGAAATTTTTGCGGGGCACCAGCTTGCCCAAATTACCCGTGGTTTTGTTGTACCGGCGGTTTTCACCCGTGAGGAACCAACTGCCCCCCAATTGCCATGCAGAAAACCTGGGGTCTTGGGTACTGGGCGATTGAACCTGGGATTGAATGTATTCTCCCAACAATGAAAAGGATTGGTGCACCCAAATGCCTTCCCACATCAGTGTTTGGCCTTGCACGGCAGGAAAAGCACCTGTGTTGATGTAAAGCGGCGCTGTATTGGCTTCGGGTTTGGCTTTGTAAGTCAGTTTGTCATTGGTAGCACCTGTGTACCGATAACCCAATCCCAAGTGCAGCAAATCCCTGTCCGATTGGTAAAGGGCCAATCCTGTGACACGGGCGGTCAACTGAGAACC
>RDYY01000134.1 GCA_004293505.1 Sphingobacteriia bacterium
CAACAAGAAGCGTCCCGCAAATTGGGATATGGGGTCAGCAAGACCATGCTCTTGGCCCAAAAGCTGTATGAAAGCGGTAAGATCACTTACATGAGAACCGATAGCATCAGCCTCAGCGAAACCGCTTTGGCCGATATCAGCAGTGAGATCCACAAAAGCTATGGCGCTCCCTATCACCAACCCCGCACTTTTAAAAACAAAAACGAATCGGCCCAAGAAGCCCACGAAGCCATTCGACCCACCCACATGGGACACCATTCTGTGGTGGACGAAGAATGCCGCCGGCTGTATGAATTGATTTGGAAAAGAACGATTGCTTCTCAAATGAGCGATGCCCGTTTTGAGAAAACCACCGTACGCATCAACATCAGCACCACACCAGAACAAATGACAGCTGTGGGCGAAGTGTTGCAATTTGATGGTTTCTTAAAAGTATATTTTGAAGGCCGTGACGACGAGGAAGAAGAAGGCGATGAGAGCTTGTTGCCCCCCTTGAAAGCAGGACAAGTTTTGGCTTTTCAAGAAATGACCGCGGCCGAAAAATTCACCCGCCCTGCAGCCCGGTATACGGAAGCTTCCTTGGTCAAAAAATTAGAGGAATTGGGCATTGGACGTCCTTCCACTTATGCCCCCACCATTTCTACCATCATCAAGCGCAATTATGTTGAAAAGCGCGACAAAGAAGGCACCCAAAGAACCGCAGCCCTCTTGCGTTTGGAACAAGACCAGTCTTTGAAAAAGGAATTGGTCATGGAAAACACGGGGGCAGAAAAATCAAAACTTTTTCCCACTGACCTGGGCATGGTGGTAACAGATTTTTTAAAGCAACACTTCAACAAGGTCATGGACTTTGGGTTTACGGCGCGCATTGAACAAGAATTTGATGAGATTGCCGAAGGAAAACTCAAGTGGAGCAACATGATTGATGGGTTCTACAAACCCTTTCACGACACCATCGCCCACACCCTGGAAAATGCCGAAAGGGCCAAAGGAGAAAGAGAATTGGGTACCGATCCCGTGAGTGGCAAAAGGGTCATTGCCCGCATGGGCCGTTATGGTCCCATGGTCCAGATTGGGGATACCAGTGATGAAAGCGAGAAACCCCGTTTTGCCAAATTAAATGCCCAGCAAAGCATTGAGACCATTACCCTGGAAGAAGCCATGCAACTGTTTTCATTGCCCAAGGTTTTGGGCCAATGGGAAGGCCAGGAAATTTCCGTGAATGTGGGCCGATTTGGTCCTTATGTGCGGGTGGGTGACCAATTCATTTCCATCCCCAAAGGCGAAGACCTCCACAGCATGGAATTGGAAAGGGCTTTGGCATTGGTCCAAGAAAAACAAGCGGCAGATGCGCCCATTGCCCATTACGAAGATTTGCCCGTGACCAAGGGCAAGGGAAGGTTTGGTCCCTTCATCAAATGGAATGATTTGTTCATCAATATTCCCAGGGCCTATGATTACGACGCTTTGTCTGCAGCTGATATCCAAGAATTGATCGAAAAGAAAGTGGCCAAAGAAGCCAACCGCTTCATTCGCCAGTGGCCTGCCGAAAAAATTGCGTTGGAAAACGGCCGTTGGGGGCCTTTTATTCGCTTCCAAAAAAAGATGCTGAAATTGGGGAAACAAGCCAGTGGCGAAAAACACACCGCCGACAGTTTGGCCTTGATTGACTTGGAAGACATCAAAAAAATGATTGAAGAGCAAGTGCCCGGTGCTTTTACCAAAAAAGCAGCTGGCAAAAAAGCTACACCCAAAAAAGCAGCCACAAAAAAAGCAACGAACATGAGCTACAACGGCTTTGCGCATGGTAGGGTACTCAATGTATTGCAACTGGTATTCCCGACAAACCGAACGCACGATGTCCGCAATGGCGGGATAATGAACGTGAGAGATTTTGGGGAAAAGGTGGTGTTCAATTTGAAAATTCAATCCGCCTACCAACCAACTCACCAATTTGTTGTCGGTGGCAAAATTGGCCGTGGTTTTGATTTGGTGGGCGGCAAATTCATCGGGTAATTTGTGGGTCTCCACGTCGGCCACTGGAAATTCAGCGTGCTCAACCGTATGGGCCAATTGGAACACAATGGACAGGATGAATCCAGCTACCAAGCTCATGACCAAAAAGCCCACCAGCCAAGGCAAAACGCCCAAAACAGCAATGGGCACCACAATGAAAACGGCTGCGTGGTATACTTTGACACCCCAAAATTCTACATGGTCTTTCCAGGTCATTTTTTTCAAAGGAACAGCGCCAATTTTTCCAGAAAAATATTTTTTATAGTCAGAGAAAAACAACCAAAACAAATAAAGGAACATGTACAAAGCCCAAAAATAATAGTGTTGAAACCGGTGTGCTTTGTACCAAGGTTGGGTGGGTGCCATCCGCATCAAAACACCCACTTCAATGTCGTCGTCTACCCCTACCACATTGGTAAAACTGTGGTGGATCATGTTGTGCTTCATGTTCCACATAAAATGGTTGGCCCCCAACATACTGATAGAAGAAGCAGCAATGCGGTTCATCCATTTGTGGGCACTGAAACTACCATGGCTGCCGTCGTGCATGACATTGAAGCCAATGGCAGCCACCAAACCACCCAACACAATGGACTCGGCCAAGGCCAAATACCACACGGGGGTAAAGAATACCAAGTGCACATAAACCACCACAAAAGCGGTCACTAAAATAATCGCTTTGGAAAATAATTTGGCCGTTCCAGTGGCTTCAATTCCTTGTTCTTCAAAATAGGCTTGCACTCTTTTTTTCAGTTCGGCGTGCAGGGATTCTTTGACCTGGGGAAATTTGGGGATAGCTGATTTGATCATCACGAAAAATTGTGCCTGCAAGTTAAGTTTTATTCAATAGGGAGATTGTTAATTTGGCCCAAAAGGGGCCAGAACGCCGCCAAAAAGAATTTAGTATGCCCAGGAAACCCCAAGTTTCCACAGGGATGGGAAAACTTTGGGAGGCTACATTAAGAAATTATGATTTAGTTTGACTTGCAAGACCAACCCATGCAGGAAACCAAAGAGTTGAATGCCCTCTTTACCTTGATCGATGATCCAGACGAAGAAGTCTATACTTCCGTCACTGACAGGATCTTGGATTATGGCAAACCCATCATTCCCAACCTGGAGCATTTGTGGGAAAATACCCCCAATGAAGACATCCAGGAGCGGATTGAAATGATCATACACCGCCTGCATTTCAGGGATTTATCGGAAGACCTCATGGCATGGAAAGACAGTCCTTACCATGACCTGCTGTTGGGGGCCCTGCTGGTGTGCAAATACCAATACCCAGACCTACAAACAGCCCCTTGCATCCAGGACTTGGAAAAAATCAAACGGAATGTTTGGCTGGAACTCAACCAATATTTGACGCCATTGGAACAAGCCAATGTGCTGTCCAGCATCGTTTACAATTATTACCAACTCAAAGCAGTTGAACCGGACCATACCCAGCCGGATGCCTTTTTTTTACACAAGGTTTTGGAAACCAAGAAAGGATCGGCTTTGTGCAATGGTATCCTCTACCAAATCCTTTGCGAACAATTGGACATTTCTGCCCGCTTGGTGTCCATTCCCCGCCAATGTTTGATCGCTTTTTTTCACCACGATTACGATGACGTCACCGATGCCGGTCACCCCCAAGAAAGAATACAATTTTATGTAGATGCCCAAACCGGCCAAGCTTATTCCATCCAAGACGTAGAAAATTATTTAAAGAGACTGGCCCTCCCCCATTTACCGGAATATTTTCGGCCCATCCCAGCAGTGCAATTGGTTCAACGCTTATTAGAAGAATTAACCCTCTGCTTTGAAAGACCCGATCATTGGTACAAAAAAGAGGAACTCACCCTGCTGGTTCAACGCCTCAAAGATTGATGCCCTGATGGAAGAATGGCAATACACGTATTACGAAAGCCCCATTGGATTGTTGCGCATTGGTGGCAATGAACATTTCATCAGTGAATTAAGCTTTGTAGACAATGCCGATCAATTGACCCATGGGGCACCGGGCATTTCCGAGCTGATGCACCAGTGTACCGAACAGTTGATTGAATATTTCAATGGAAAAAGAAAGTCCTTTGACCTGCCGGTGCACCAAGATGGAACCGAATTTCAACAAAGGGTTTGGAGCCAACTCTTGTCCATTTCTTATGGCAAAACCATCAGTTACATGGACCTGGCCAAAAAATTAGGTGACCCCAAATGCATCCGGGCCGCTGCACAAAGCAATGGCAGAAACAAACTGGCCATCTTGGTACCCTGTCACAGGGTCATTGGCAGCGACAGGACCCTGGTGGGCTATTCGGGTGGCATGTGGCGAAAAAAATGGCTCTTGCAACACGAATTCAAAACCGCCCATGGGATACAAACCCTATTTTAGTTGCATGAAACGGAAGTTCTTGGGTTGGCTCTTGGGATGTGGATTGGTTTTGACTGGTTATGCGCAACCCAACCAATTGTTTATCATTGGTGTGAAACACAAAGGGAGTAAGGCCTTGAACCACAGAGACCTCAAGGCCTTGTTGGAACAGGTAGGACCCGATGTTGTGTTGTTGGAGGAAGACAGCAATACTTATACCGATGGAAAACTCCATAAAATTTTTGGTGAAAAAACGGCCGCTTTCCTGGGAATATGGAAAATTGATGTGGAGCGCCGGGCTACTCGCCTATATATCGACAAAAAGCCTGGACTTTATGTGGGTGCTTTTGACATGGTTATTCCTGCACGAAACCAGTATGTGAATTACCAAACCCAAATGGAAGCAGGATTTGACCAAGCTTTGCGCCAGTTGTTTGCCGATGGTTTGTTGAAAGGAACCGATAGCCTGTACTACAACCATTACCGAACACTGAACACAAAAGTCTTGGATGCCATTGACAGTTCATTGGCTGTATTGAACCGTGAAACCCTGATGGATACAGTCCGCCAAGTGATGTCATTGGAAAACACCCAAATCAGGGAATGGAGCAACCGCTATGCCCAATTAGAGAATTACCGCATTTGGTTCAATGGTTCATGTGATTTTTGGGAACTGCGCAACCAAAGAATGTGTGCCAATATTGCCGATATCTTGGTCAACCGCAAAGGACAAAAAATTGTCGTGTTGACGGGCATGATGCACAAGTATTTTTTGACTGATTTTTTCAAAAACAACAAGTGGGCCAACCAAGTCACTGTGGTGGGTTGGCCATTTCTCCCCTGAAGTAGGCCAACTCTTTGCTAAAATCCAATTGGGGCCAAAGCGCTTGTAAAGCTGCTGTCTTGTTGG
>RDYY01000135.1 GCA_004293505.1 Sphingobacteriia bacterium
CTGGCTCGGCTCTATCCCCAACAAAACTACATTGGCATAGACATCAAGGGTAACCGCATTTGGCGGGGTGCCAAAACGGCTTTAGACGAGGGCCTGCACCAAGTGGCTTTTATCCGCTCACAAATAGACAAGGTCACCGACTATTTTGCCCCGGCCGAGGTCAGTGAAATCTGGATCACTTTTCCAGATCCCCAGCTGCGGGCTTCTCGGTCCAAAAAACGGCTGACCCACCCGCATTTTCTGCGCTTGTACCAACAGTTCCTGGTGCCTGGCGGCCTGGTGCACCTGAAAACAGACTCGCCCCTGCTCTATCGCTTTACCTTGGAGGTCATCAACTTATTTGGATTGGAATTGTTAGATGCTACGGACAACCTCTATGCCCGTCCCAACAATCCCCCGGCTTGCCACATTCAAACGCACTACGAGGGACTGGACATTGCGGGCAGTGAGAAAATCCACTACCTAAAGTTTCGCTTGAATGCAGAACTGCCGGTAAGCAAAGACTTGGTGCTAAAAGAAATGTTCCGTGAGCCAAATGATTGAGGGAAAAGACTTTTATTTTGATGCCCATGGTTTCATGGTGCTGACCAGTGAATACCACTTGAACAAGGGCTATTGCTGTGGCCATGGTTGTCGCCACTGCCCCTTTGACTACGAATCCGTGCCCGAGCCCAAGCGCTCAGAACTATTGGCCCAAGCGGCGGCAGATGCAATGGCAGCAAAAAAACTGGGTTAAGTCTAAACAAATTTCTCTTTCTTTACTTCATAACGTAAAATAAATTTTACAAAAAACCTATATTTGTAAAGCATAATTGTTGTTATGGAGAAAAAAAAGGCACCTGTATTACCTTCTGTGGCCAAAATTTTGGTCATTTTGGGTGAAAACATAAAATTGGCTCGTTTGCGTAGAAAGCTCAACACTGAACAGGTGGCAGAAAGGGCCAACATCAGTCGCCCTACCCTATTGTCCATAGAAAAAGGAATGCCAGGTGTGTCAATGGGAGCCTATGCTCAAGTGCTTTTTGTACTCAATTTAGAAAAGGATTTGTTGCTCTTGGCCCAGGACGATGTATTGGGCCGAAAATTACAAGACATTGGTTTGACGGTGAAAGCGAGGGCACCCAAAAAATAAATTGCCCATGGCCACAATCCAAAATAAAAAAGAGATTCAGGTATATGCCCACTGGGAGGGCATTGATGAACCTGCTTTGATGGGTGTTTTGTCTGTTGCGGCTGCAAAAGGAAAAGAGAACTTTTCATTTGCATATGACACAGGTTGGTTAAAAACTGATTTTTTGTTTGATTTGGATCCGGATTGGCAGTTGTACCAGGGTAGTTTTTTCCCTAGAAATGACAAGCCAAATTTTGGCACATTTCTGGACTCTTGCCCGGATAGATGGGGTAGGGTACTCATGCAGCGCAGAGAAGCGGAAACAGCAAAGCAAGAAGGCAGGGCGCCTAAAAAATTGTTGGAGTCTGATTATTTATTGGGCGTTTTTGATGGTCACCGCATGGGTGGACTGCGTTTCAAAGAGACTACCGAAGGACCTTTTTTAAATAACAACCATGCAATGGCTACACCACCATGGACGTCTCTGCGTCAATTGGAAGAGGCTAGTCTTCATGTTGAGAAAGAAGAGACGGGGCATCCTGATTATTTGAGATGGTTACACCTTTTGTTGGCACCTGGATCTTCACTTGGAGGTGCCAGGCCCAAGGCCAGTGTCATAGATACCCAGCATCAATTGTGGGTGGCAAAATTTCCCAGTAAGAATGATGAAAAAGACATGGCTGCTTGGGAAATGATTACGTATCATTTGGCAAACCTAGCTGGATTGCAAGTGACGGAGACAAAACTGTTGCAATTAAATGGTCCATACCATACTTTTCTCTCTAAACGGTTTGACCGAACAATGCAGGGTGCAAGAATTCATTTTGCTTCTGCCATGACCATGTTGGGTCGCACAGACGGAATCGGGTCAGAAGGTGCGAGTTATTTAGAATTAATGGAATTTATTTCAAAGCATGCCGTAAATGTAGAGCAAGATTTGGCCGAGTTGTGGCGTAGAATTGTTTTTAGTATATCTGTGAAAAATACGGATGATCATTTGCGCAATCATGGATTTTTATTGACCAAAAAAGGGTGGCAACTTTCACCAGTCTATGATCTCAACCCCAATGAATTTGGTAAAGGCTTAAGCATAAATATTTCGGAAACAGACAATTCCTTGGATCTAGACTTGGCCCGATCTGTAGCTCCTTATTTTCGCTTGTCTCTAGTGCAAGCAAACAATATCATCCAATCTGTGGAAGCCGCAGTAAAACAATGGCGGAAAGTGGCTGTGCAATTCAATGTCTCACGTGCAGAACAAGAAAGAATGGCTGTTGCTTTTGAAAATAATCATTCATGAAAAAAGTCCTCCCCAGCGGCAAGCGCGATGCCGATTTTTTTGAACAGGTTTACCAAGTGGTCCGGGCCATTCCCAAGGGAAGGGTCAGTTCTTATGGGGCCATCGCCAAATTTTTGGGCACGGGCATGAGTGCCCGCACTGTGGGATGGGCCATGAATGCAGCCCATGGTTTGGCCGATGTACCGGCCCACCGGGTGGTGAACCGCAACGGCATGCTCTCGGGCAAAATGCATTTTGGTACCCCCACCGAAATGGAAACCCGCCTCAAAGCCGAGAAAATAAAAGTGGTGGACGACCAAGTGCAGGATTTTGACAAAAAATTTTGGGATCCAGCTTTAGCTGATTGGTAATTATCTTTGCGCCCCATGGCTGCAAAACCCCAACTCCATACCATTCTTTCTCCGCGTTTGCTGGACATTTACGATGTTTCCAACAGCATTGTGGTCATCATTGACGTCTTCCGGGCTACTTCTACCATTGCCACGGCTTTGTACAACGGGGCTACCCGTGTGATCCCGGTAGATTCGGTGGATAAATGCATCCAAATTGGCCAACACACGGGTGGGGTAACGGCTGGGGAGAGAGACGGCAAAATCATACCCGGCTTGGCCCATGGCAATTCTCCGGCAGAATATCCCCGCGATTTTATCGAAGGCAAAACCTTGGTCCTGACCACCACCAATGGCACCAAACTCTTGCACATGGCTTTGCAAAGTGGTGCCGAGACCGTGGTAACAGGGTCTTTTCCCAACTTGGGGGCAGTGGTCAATTTTCTGCTGGCCAAAAACCAAAACGTTTTCTTGGCCTGTTCGGCTTGGAAAGACCGGTTTAACCTCGAAGACAGTTTGTTTGCGGGAGCTGTGATTGAACAAGTAAAGGACCATTTTACGATTCATTGCGACAGCAGTTTGATGGCCGAAAACCTTTACCAGCAACACAAAAACGACCTGCCGGAATTCATCCAAAAAACCACCCACTGGCACCGATTGGCCCAATACGGCTTGGAGGCCGACCTGATTTACTGCGTCACACCCAACCAGGCCAATGTCTTGCCCTTGTACCGCAACGGCGATTTGGTGGTGGGATAGCGATGTGGCGCGCCCAGCGCCAGCGCGGGCGCGCCATGTCCACTCAAAAGAAACCCACAACTCTTCCACACCCGGGACCTTTCTTCTTTTGTCATAGCCTTGG